>NZ_JAIHAU010000003.1 GCF_020054945.1 Mahella sp. | reverse complement strand
TAAGGATGTGTTATTGCAGGCTATACAGTCGGCGCTTTTATCGGCTTATAAGAAGGATTACGGTACGGCTAATAATGTAAGCGTCGATATAAATGCCAATAGCGGTGATATAAAGGTCTATGCGTCTAAAAAAGTAGTGGAAGATGTAAAAAATTCTGCTGTTGAGATAGATTTGTATGAGGCCAGAGATATAAGGCCTGATGTACAATTGGGTGATGTAATAAATATTGAGGTTACGCCTAAGGATTTCAGGCGCATAGCAGCGAAAGCCGCCAGAGATATAGTATTGCAAAAAATACATGAGGTGGAAAAAGACATAATATTGGATGAGTATTCCGAAAAAGAAGGCGAGATTTTGACGGCTACAGTGGCGCGCCTCGATAGAAAAAACGTATATTTGGATTTAGGTAAAATAGAAGGTATTATGCCCATGAATGAGACGGTGCCGAATGAGATATATAAGGTAAACGACCGTTTGAAAGTATATATACTGGAAACCAAAAAAGGGGGTAAATCTCCCAATGTAGTGGTATCTCGCAGTCATCCTGGCTTAATAAAGCGCTTGTTTGAATTGGAGATACCCGAGATCCATGATGGTATAGTGGATATACGCGCCATAGCAAGGGAAGCGGGGCATAGATCAAAGATAGCGGTTTATTCCAAATATGACAAAATAGATCCTATAGGTTCATGTATAGGACCGAAAGGAGCTAGAATCCAGACTATAATGAACGAATTGAGAGGCGAACGCATAGATATAGTTGAATGGAGTCTTATGCCTGAGCGATTTATAGCCAATGCATTGAGCCCGGCTAAGGTACTAGAAGTAATATTAAATGAAAAAGAGAAATCAGCGCGGGTTATAGTGCCTAAGAATCAGTTATCTTTAGCAATCGGCAAAGAAGGACAGAATGCAAGATTGGCTGCTAAACTGACTGGGTGGAAGATAGATATAAAAACGCCTGAACAACAAGAGGTGAATGAAACAAAATGATGAGAAAAATCCCGGAGAGGACTTGTGTGGTATGCAGGCAAACCAAGCCTAAAAAGGAGCTTATAAGAGTGGTAAGAAATAACGAAGGCGGCGTTTGCATAGATCCGACCGGCAAAGCGGCAGGACGAGGCGCCTATATCTGCGCCGATATCCAATGCATATCGAAGGCTCACAGGAACAGGGCTTTAGATAGAGCATTGAAAGTTAAAATAGAGGATAGCGTTTACGAAGATTTGGAAAGATATTCTAATACGGAGGTAGTTGCCGATGGCAAAAAGTAGCGTATACCAAGATGAAAGACGATTGAAGCATAATGTAGGGGTCTTGATGAAGATGGCGAATTCGCTGGAGAGCGAAATAAAAGCATATGAGGCTGTATTAGCCCAAAAACAGCAGGATATACAGCGCGAGGAACAAAAACCCCCGGAAGCGGCCAGAGCTTCGGGACAAGCTGCTAGATCCGAGCGCCCCAACAGGAGCGAAACCCGACCGGTACAGCAGGGTACAATGGAACGCAATAAGCGGCAGCAACAGGTTCAGCCTGCCAGACGCGATAACAACCTGGATAAATCGCTTGAAAAGTTGCGTAAAGAAACTCCCGAGTCAGAAGTACTGGAGGAAAAAGAAAAGGCTGCGCGACGCAAAACCGCGCAGAAACCAAAACCTGCACCATCCCATAATGCCGGAGAAAAAGTAAAAGAACGGGTTAAAACGGATGACGATAATATAATAGATAGCCGCAAGATAATCAAGAGTTATCAGGGTATCGAACATGTTGAGGAGGTCATCGATGAACCTATAATAAAGAAAACCAGAAAGCCTGCTAAAAAAGGCGCTAAAAATAATGCGATGAAAGGTATTGATATACCTAAAAACGATAAACCTATAGTAGTAGGTGCTTCTATAACTGTAAAAGATTTATCGGAGAAAATTGGTAAGCCGGCTGCCGGAATAATAAAGTCGCTTATGAAGCTAGGCATAATGGTTACTATAAACGATGAAATAGATTTTGATACGGCATCTCTCGTGGCTTCGGAATACGGTGTAGTATTGGAGCGCAAAGATGAAAAGAATAACGAAGAACTGTTGCTGGAGCTTGAAAAGACCGATGTGTCCGATCTGACCAAGCTCGTGCCAAGGCCTCCTATAGTAACCGTTATGGGCCATGTTGATCACGGCAAAACCTCTCTCTTGGATGCTATACGCTCTACACGCGTTACCGAGCAGGAAGCCGGGGGCATAACCCAGCATATAGGTGCTTATCAGGTGCAAATAAACAATAGATGGATTACATTTTTGGATACGCCTGGCCACGAGGCGTTTACAGCTATGAGAGCCAGAGGGGCGCAGGTAACCGATATAGCTATATTGGTGGTAGCGGCTGACGACGGTGTCATGCCTCAAACTGTAGAAGCAATAAATCATGCCAAGGCGGCAGGCGTGCCGATTATAGTAGCTATAAACAAGATAGATAAGCCGGGAGCCAATCCCGATCGTATAAAACAGCAATTAACCGAATATGACCTTATACCTGAGGACTGGGGTGGCGATACCATATGCGTTCCTGTCTCGGCCAAAGCAAAAACAGGCATAGATACATTGTTGGAAATGATATTACTGGTAGCCGACATGCAGGAACTTAAGGCTAATCCAGACCGGTCGGCATATGGGACCATAATAGAGGCGCAGTTGGACAAAGGCATGGGCCCGCTGGCTACGGCACTGATTCAAGACGGCACATTGCATGTGGGCGATGTTATACTATCAGGTCTTACTTATGGCAAGGTTAAGGCTTTGATAAATGATAAGGGTCAGCGGGTAAATCAAGCCGGTCCGGCTATGCCTGTGCAGGTATTGGGTTTCTCGGATGTTCCGAGTGCCGGCGACAAATTTTATGTGGTAGAAGAAGCGTTGGCCAAAAGAATAGTGGATGAACGCAAGAATGCTATAAAAGAAGAACAAGTGAAGCACAATCAGCGTTTAACACTCGATGATCTATTCAATCAGATAAAAGAAGGCGCGATAAAAGACCTTAACATAATAGTCAAAGCCGATGTGCAAGGGTCTGTAGAAGCTGTTAGACAGGCTTTAGAGCGTCTGAGCAATGATGAAGTGCGCGTCAACGTTATCCATGGCGGCGTAGGGGCTATAACCGAAAGCGATGTATTATTGGCTTCCGCGTCTAATGCCATTATAATAGGTTTTAACGTCAGACCGGAGCCCGGCGCTAAAACGGCTGCTGCCAGGGATAATATAGATATAAGATTGTACAGAATAATATACGATGCCATAGATGATATTAAGGCAGCTATGAAGGGCATGTTGGCAAAACGCTATGAGGAAGTGGTGCTGGGGCACGCCGAGGTTAGAGAAACGTTCAAGATAAGCAATGTAGGCACCGTAGCAGGATGCTATGTAACCGACGGAAAGATTACCCGTAATGCCGATGCCCGTATAATTCGGGATGGTATAGTAGTGTATGAGGGTAAAATATCTTCTCTCAAACGGTTTAAGGATGATGCCAGAGAGGTTGCTGCCGGCTATGAATGCGGCATTACAATAGAACGGTTCAACGATATAAAAGAAAGAGATATAATAGAAGCATATGCTCAACAAGAGATTGAACCAGAAAAACAAGGAGGTTGATTTACATGGAGTTTTCGAGGCTGGCTCGCATATCGGAAGAACTCAAACGCGAGATCAGCGATATTATAAGAAACGAATTAAAAGATCCTCGCGTCCCGATGATGACAAGCATCACAAAGGTTGAGGTAACCAGTGATCTCAAATATGCCAAGGTTTATGTGAGCGTATTGGGCGATGAAGATGTAGTAAAAAACGCTTTTGACGGCTTAAATAGTGCGACTGGTTTTGTACGCAAAGAAGTTGGCTCGCGCATAAGGCTTAGGTATACACCGCAGATAATATTCGTTCGCGATACTTCTATTGAATACGGTGTGCATATATCCAAGCTGTTACATGATATAAATACCAATAAGCCAGGGCATGAGGAGCAATAAATATGGTAGCTTCCGACATAGTAAGGTTATTGAAAAACAGCGATAAGATAGCTTTAATATCGCATATAATGCCGGACGGGGATACGCTGGGTTCATCGCTGGCCCTGGCGTTAACATTGCGGCAGAAAGGTAAACAAGTGGTGTGCCTTTGTTCGGATCCTGTACCTAAATCTTACGCCTTTTTGCCGGGCGCTGATGTTATAAGGCGTTCGAATGAATCGGACGCCGATATCACGACGGTGCTGGCTATAGATTGCAGTGATAGGGAACGCTTGGGCGATTGTAATAATATATTTTCAAAAGCCACCTATACGGTCAACATAGACCATCATATAAGCAATACATCTTATGCCCGTTATAATATGGTGGATACTACGGCGGCCGCAACCGCAGAACTCATATATCAACTTATAAGGCTTACAGGTGCGGACATAGATAAACAAGTAGCCACATGCCTTTATACAGGCATTGTTACCGATACAGGACGATTTTCTTATGATAACACAACATCGGCGACACATGAAATAGCCGGCGACCTTATAAACTGCGGCGTGGATACTAACTGGCTTAACGATGAACTGTTTAATAAACGCTCTTTACAGAGGACGCGTTTATTAGCTAAAGCTCTGGACACTATACAGGTTTGTGAAGGTGGCAGTATAGCTTTTATTAAAGTTGACATGGCCATGTTGCGTGATGTCGGAGCCGACGATGCCGATTGCGATGGTTTGGTGAATTATGCGAGAGATATAGATACCGCAGAAGTAGGACTGCTTTTTAAGGAAATGGATAACGGCCGCATAAAAGTAAGCCTTCGCTCTAAAAATCATGTCGATGTTAATGCCGTAGCGGCAAAATTTAACGGGGGAGGGCATAAGAAGGCGTCGGGTTGTACTATATCGGCATCTATGGATGAAGCTGTTGAAATGGTGTTAAAAGAGCTTGAGCCGATTGTCAAGGTTGCGGAGGTTTAAACCATGGACGGTATCATAAATATGTACAAGCCTGCCGGCATGACCTCTAACGACGTAGTAATAACATTGAGGCGCAGATTAAAACCGCTTAAGGTTGGCCATGCCGGTACTTTGGATCCCGATGCTTCAGGCGTATTGCCTATATGCCTGGGCAAAGCCACAAGGGTTGCGCAATACATAGTCGATGGCGAGAAGGTATATATAGCTGAAATGACGCTTGGCGTAGTTACCGATACCCAGGATGCTTCAGGGCAGGTTACGGAACAACGGCCTGTAAATGTTGATGTAGACGATATATACGATGCCGTATATTCTTTCAAGGGCAAACAACAGCAGGTGCCGCCAATGTATTCTGCGATAAAGCATGATGGTGTGCCTTTATATAAATTAGCAAGGAGAGGGCAAAGCGTTGTGCGTACTCCGAGGGATATAGAGATATATGATATATCGATTTTAGATATACAATTTCCCGATCGAGTGCTTTTCAAGGTGAGGTGCTCGAAAGGCACCTATATACGCACTTTATGCCATGATATCGGCCAAAAACTGGGTTGTGGAGCGCATATGTCTTATCTTTTGCGCACGCAGGTAGCTAATTTCCATATAAAAGACTCTGTTGATCTTGATATGGTAGAACAGATGTACCGGCAAGGCGCGTTAGAAGATATAATAATACCTATAGATAAAGCGCTTGTTGTGTTTGATTCTATATATGTCAACCGTGAAGGATATGAGCGCACATTGAACGGCAGCAGCCTTTATAAATTGCACGTAGAACATGTGCCACAGGATTTGTCCATAGGAGATATAGTAAAGATATATTATAACGATGAATTTTTAGCATTGGGCCGATTGAGTCAACAAGATACCGGCAAATGCGTGAAACCTATCAGAGTTTTTGTGTAAGAGGATAGAGATGGATATGATAGCATCAGGCAGCGATACCATCGAAGAGCCATTAGCTATGGCTATAGGTACGTTCGATGGTATACATTTGGGGCATCAGCAGCTTATTAAGATATTGAAAGACAAGGCATTATCATATAAATGCGCATCGGCGATATATACATTCGACAAGCATCCGCTAAATGTATTATGTCCGGATAAAGCACCTGCCTTGCTGATGAATAATAAGCAGAAATTGAGCGTATTACGCCAATATGGCATAGATTATATAATATTAAATGAGTTCAATAAAGCTTTTGCCGATATACCGGCCGATAAATTTGTAAATAACATTTTATTTGGCCTGTATCATGTAAAATCGGTGATAGTGGGTTTTGATTTTACCTTCGGCTATAAAGGCCAGGGCGATGCGCAATTATTGAAGGACGAAGGACAAAAGCGCGGCATAGACGTCGTAATAGTGCCGCCGGTAAAGGTGAACGGCGTAACGGTTAGCAGCAGTCTTATACGCCGTTTGGTGAATGACGGATGTGTGGAAGAGGCGGCGCGTTATTTAGGCAGGCCGTTTGCGTTGCTCGGGGAGGTTCATGCAGGTCATAAGATGGGCCATAAGCTTGGATTTCCCACTGCCAATTTGACACCCGATCCCGGGGTGGTGGTGCCTCGTAGCGGCGTTTATGCCACTGAAGCGGTTATAAGCGGTATGGATGGCACATGGAAGGCTGTTACCAATATAGGGACAAGGCCTACATTCAATGACACGCACATAAGTATAGAAACTCATATATTGGATTACGACGGACAACTGTATGGTCAGGAACTGGAAATACGATTTATAAGCCGCTTGCGCGATGAAATGCTGTTTTCCAATCCGGAACGGCTTGCCCGTCAAATACGCGAGGATATCGATATGGCAAGACAAGTCCTTAGAAATTTTGACAGAACACCTTCAGACCCAAAAAAATATATTGTTAATTGATGAAAAATGATATATACTATTGTTAACCATGAGCTGGGGATATCGATTCCTCGACGTTATCCTCTGTTCAATGGAGATTATATTACGGCATAAGTGCCAAAAAAAGAGGAGGTGTATACATGGAGAAGGCCAAGAAACAGGAGATAATAAAGGCCTATGGCTTGCACGAGAATGATACCGGTTCACCAGAGGTGCAAATAGCTATTCTGACAGAGCGAATCAATCATTTGACCGAGCATTTGCGGATTAATAAGCATGACAACCATTCCAGGAGAGGATTGCTCAAAATGGTCGGTCAGAGGCGTAGGTTTTTAAACTATCTCAGAGATAAAGATATTGAGCGTTATCGTTCCATAGTAGACCGTTTGGGACTCAGAAAATAATTATGGGCGGGGCTTTCCCGCTCTATTCATTAAAGACGGTCAAAGGACGGCTCGATATGGAAGGAGGAAAATTTTCTGTATAGACAATTTGAAATGGAACTTGCCGGAAGAAAGTTGATAATAGAAACCGGCAAACTGGCTGAACAGGCCAACGGAGCTGTATTGGTCAGATACGGCGATACCACCGTATTTGTGGCGGTTACGGCTTCTAAAGAACCGCGGGAAGGCATAGACTTTTTTCCGTTAAGTGTAGACTTTGAAGAAAAGTTATATGCTGTCGGTAAGATACCAGGCGGCTATATAAAGAGAGAGGGTAAACCCACAGAGAAAGCCATATTGACATCAAGGCTGATAGATAGACCTATACGGCCGTTATTCCCAAAGGGTTATAGAAATGACGTGCAGGTGGTTGCCATGCCGTTGTCTGTGGAACCGGATGTGTTGCCGGATGTGGTGGCTATGGTTGGTGCTTCGGCTGCTTTGAGTATATCCGATATACCCTTCGAAGGTCCTATAGGGGCAGTATTAGTAGGACTGGTCGATGGCGAACTGGTCATTAATCCTGACGCTGCTCAGCGCGAGAAAAGCAGGCTTCATTTGACCGTAGCGGGGACAAAGGATGCCATAATGATGGTCGAAGCCGGCGCTAATGAAGTGCCGGAAGATAAAATATTGGAAGCCATTATGTTCGGGCACGAGCATATAAAACAGTTGGTGGCATTTCAGGAGCAGATCGTGTCTGAAGTGGGTATTCCGAAGAATGTGCCTGAATTGCATCATGTGGATCCCGAAATAGAAACGGCAGTACGAGAATACGCTTTTGATATGATATCTGAGGCTGTGCGTTCCAATAATAAGCAAGGACGCGAGGATCAGATGGATAAAGTTAAAGAAATTATATTCGAGCATTTTGCCGAGGTATTTCCGGAGCGTGAAGCCGAGATCGATGAAGCGGTCTATAATATAACAAAAGAATGTGTTCGCAAGATGGTCCTTACTGAAGGGGCGCGGCCTGACGGACGAAAATTAGACGAAATAAGGCCTATATCGTGCGAAGTCGGTCTTATACCCAGGGTCCATGGCTCCGGTTTGTTTACCAGAGGGCAAACCCAGGTATTGACCATAGCCACATTGGGTGCGCCCGGAGACGAACAGATGCTCGATGATCTGAGCCTGGAAGAGAGCAAGCGCTATATACATCATTATAACATGCCGCCTTATAGCACAGGTGAGGCTAAAATGATGCGCGGACCGGGACGTAGAGAGATAGGTCACGGTGCGCTGGCCGAAAGGGCATTGGAGCCCATGATACCATCTCAAGAGGAATTCCCGTATACTATAAGGCTGGTTTCGGAGGTGATGAGCTCTAACGGTTCCACATCTCAAGCTAGCGTATGCGGTAGCACACTGGCTCTTATGGATGCCGGCGTCCCTATAAAAGCCCCGGTGGCCGGCGTGGCTATGGGCCTGATGAAGGATGAGCAATCCGATAAAGTAGCTATACTGACCGATATACAAGGCCTGGAGGATTTTTTTGGAGATATGGATTTTAAGGTGGCAGGTACAGCCGATGGTGTGACCGCCATACAGATGGATATAAAGGTAAAAGGTATAGATAGATCCATATTGGAGGCTGCCTTGAAACAAGCATATGAAGGGCGCATGTTCATAATGAACAAGATGCTGGAGGTTATATCCGAGCCGCGCAAAGAGGTATCGCCATATGCACCCAAAATCATGACCATGACTATAGATCCCGATAAAATACGCTCGGTTATAGGCAGCGGCGGTAAAGTCATAAATAAAATTATAGCCGATACGGGTACAAAAATAGATATAGAGGAAAACGGCACGATATATATCGCCGCGCCAGACAGCGAATCCGGTAAAAAAGCCATGCGTATAATAGAGGGCATCGTTAAAGATGTGGAAGCCGGCGACGTATACCTTGGCAAAGTGACCAGAATAATGCCTTTTGGTGCTTTTGTAGAGATATTGCCCGGGAAAGAAGGATTGGTTCATATATCCAAGCTGTCAAAGGAACACGTTGCTAAGGTTGAGGATGTGGTCAAGGTCGGCGATGAAATATTGGTCAAAGTTACCGATATAGACAAACAAGGACGGATAAACCTGTCCCATAAAGCAGTGCTTGGTGAGGAAACTAAAGATAATCCAAAAGAAAGACGGGATGGGAATTCATGAAAACATAAACCTTTAAGGTTTATGTTTTTTGTTATAATCACTCTGGCTGCTGAATATGGTAATACCATCATATAAATGAGACAGGGTGATTAGAAATGAAGGTCTGCAATCTTCGTATAAAAGACAGCTTTTGGATAAATATAATAATAATTGTATTATTGGTAGCTTTGCTGACGATGGTGGTAAACCGCAAACCGGAGGCTGTATTCAACGCTTATGCAAATACGCCGATCTACAAAGGCGATGTATCGGAGCCACTGATTGCTTTTGCATGCAGTGTGGCGGACGGTGCCGAATACATACCGCCTATGTTGAAAATACTTAAAGACAACGATATAAAAGTTACATTTTTCGTAACCGGTCGCTGGGCCAAGCAGCATCCGGATCTATTAATGCAGATGGTGTCTGAAGGCCATGAGATAGGCAATCATGGTTTTAATCATGATATGCCGACGCAGCTTTCATTGGAGCAAAATAAAAAGGAAATTCTGGATACTGAAAGCACTATAGCAGATATAACCGGTTTGAAAACAACGTTATTTTCTCCACCTTACGGCGATTATGTTCGACAAGTGCTTCGATTGGCCGAGAGTTTGGGTTATAGAACTATAATATATAGCATAGATACCATGGATTTACAAAGCGATGGCTATCAAGCCATAGTGGAACGTGTGCTGAATAAAGCCGGAAATGGAGATATAATATCGATGCATCCCACCAGAGATACGTTAGTTGCATTACCTATAATGATACGGGAACTTAAAAGCCGCGGTCTCAATATAGGTTGTGTAGGGGATGTAATATCCGGTTGACACTTGCCATGCGTTAAGCATTATGCTATACTATTCTGGTATCAGGTATTAGAAGCAGCATATAAACCAAATAGGCCAAAGCGGAGGTGGTAGGGTGAGCCGAGGGATTCCAAAACAGGAAAGACAGGCAGCGTTGCTGATGAAATTAAAGCAGGACCCGTTCCTTACCGACGAGGAGTTAAGTCGTGTTTTTTGCGTCAGTATACAAACTATACGTTTAGATAGGATGGAGATAGGCATACCGGAGCTTAGACAACGCATACGTGAGCTGGCCGCTGAAAGCTATGGTAAAGTAAAATCGATAAGCGGTAAAGAGATAGTAGGAGAATTGATAGATTTGGAGCTAGGTAAAAGCGGTATATCAGTGCTTCAAACCGATAGCCAGATGGCTTTTGAAAAGACCAAGGTGGTTAGAGGGCATTTTATATTTGCTCAAGCCGAATCGTTGGCTATTGCCGTGATAGACGCTCCTGTAGCGTTGACCGGTGTGGCTAATATTAAATACAAATTCCCCGTTCATGCAGGGGAAAAATTGGTGGCTAAAGCGGAGGTGGTAAGGGTAAGGGCTAATAAATACTTTGTATGGGTAAAAACGAAGGTGAGAGACAATGAAGCCTTCAGAGGAAAGTTCATATTAGTATCGTTACAAAACGATTGAGGGAGGACTCATCATGCGTATAGCCGTAGATGCTATGGGAGGCGATCATGCACCACATGAGATAGTAAAGGGATGCATAGAGGCCTTGGATGCTTATAAAACCCACGATATAGATATAGTGCTGGTGGGTCAACAACAAGCTATAGAAGATTTGCTGCAAGGATATGCTTATGATAAATCGCGCTTGAGCATAGAGAACGCGTTGCAGGTTATCGGCAATGACGAAAAACCCGTTAACGCCATAAAAAAGAAAAAAGATTCTTCCATGATGATAGGGCTTCAGATGCTCAAAGACAGAAAGGTCGATGCTTTTATATCGGCCGGCAATACGGGTGCTTTGATGGCAGGTGCATTATTGAAAGTAGGCCGCATAGAGGGGATAGACAGGCCGGCATTGGCTCCGGTTATTCCTACGGCAAAAGGCGGGAGCCTGCTGGTCGATGCAGGTGCTAATATAGAATGCAAGCCCGAAAATCTCATGCAATTTGCAGTAATGGGTTCGGTGTACATGGAGAAGGTCTTAAACGTTGTATCGCCTCGCGTCGGTTTGGTAAACGTAGGCGAAGAGGAAAATAAAGGTAACGATGTGATACAGGAAGCTTTTGGACTTATAAAATCCACTCATCTTAATTTTATAGGCAATATAGAGGCAAGGGATATTCCCCTTGGTAAAGCTGATGTCATAGTATGCGACGGTTTTGTGGGCAACGTTATATTGAAGCTCCTAGAGGGCATAGCATCGGCGCTTTTTAATATACTTAAACAAAATGTGCTGAAAAGCTGGCGCGCTAAATTAGGTGCACTTTTATTGATGCCCACGTTAAAAGAACTTATGAAAGAGTGGGATTATGCGGAATATGGAGGAGCATTGTTGCTAGGAATAGATGGTTTGGTTATAAAATCACATGGCAGTTCTGATGCATCCGCAATAAAAAACGCTATTAAGCAGGCTGATATATTCGTTTCCAAGGGCGTTTTAGCGCAAATCAGGAATGAAATAGTTATGATAGAGGATAGGAGCAATGAGTAATGAGTAATAAGATTTCAGCCGGTATATTAGGATTGGGCAGCTATATGCCCGAGAAAATATTGACCAATTTTGATTTAGAAAAAATGGTAGATACATCCGATGAATGGATTCGTACCAGGACAGGCATAAGCGAGCGCCGCATAGCCGATCCTGACGACGCGACATCCGATATGGCCACGAGAGCAGCATTGAAGGCGTTGGATGATGCAGGGGTTTCGGCTGGCGATATAGATATGATAATAGTAGCTACCATAACCCCCGATATGATATTTCCTGCGACAGCATGCATAGTGCAGGACAATATAGGAGCTAAAAAAGCTGCCGCTTTTGATTTGGAAGCTGCGTGTTCCGGTTTTATATATGGTTTGAGCATAGCAAAACAATTTATAGAAACAGGAACCTATAAATATGTGCTGGTAATAGCTGCGGATATATTATCCAGAATTACCGATTGGCAAGACAGAAACACATGCGTGCTGTTCGGCGATGGTGCTGGCGCTGCAGTAATAGGACCGGTGGAAAAAGGCTATGGCATATTGTCCACATATCTCGGCTCGGACGGTTCAGGTGGCAAATATCTGCACATAAAGGCAGGAGGGTCGCGTATGCCGGCCTCGCATGAAACCGTGGACAAACGGTTGCATTATATGTATATGGACGGCGGAGAAATATTTAAATTTGCCGTTAAGATAATGGATACCGCATCTATAGAAGCCATAGATAGGGCGGGGTTAAAGCCGGATGATATAGACTGGTTTGTGCCGCATCAGGCCAATATACGTATAATCGAATCGGCAAGGAAGAGACTGGGCATATCGCCCGAAAGGGTATGTCTTACAATACATAAGTACGGCAATATGTCGGCGGTTACCATACCGGTTACTTTGGATGAGGCGGCGCGCGATGGCAAATTAAGAAAAGGCGACAATATTGTTTTGGTAGGATTTGGAGGCGGCCTGACATGGGCCTCCTGCGTACTGAAATGGTCGAAATAGCGACAGGATGGTGATAAAATGTTTCATACGGCCATATGCGATTTATTAAATATTCAATACCCTATTATTCAAGGAGGAATGGCGTGGGTAGCCACAGCCGAATTAGCCGCGGCTGTTTCCAACGGCGGCGGATTGGGTATCATAGGCGCCGGAAATGCTCCCGGCGAATTCGTCAGGCAACAGATACGCAAGGCCAAGACATTGACCGATAAGCCTTTTGGCGTTAATGTCATGCTCATGTCCCCTTATGCCGATGACGTCGTAAAAGTTATATGCGAGGAGAAAGTTCCGGTGGTTACAACAGGAGCAGGCAATCCGGCCAAATATATATCGGATTTAAAAAATATAGGGTGCAAGGTGATACCTGTAATACCTTCGGTAGCTTTGGCCAGACGCATGGAAAGGGTCGGAGCTGATGCATTGGTGGCTGAAGGGCATGAATCAGGCGGTCATATAGGTGAGCTTACCACCATGGTTTTAATACCCCAGGTGGTGGATGCGGTGAATATACCTGTTATAGGAGCCGGTGGCATAGCTGATGGAAGAGGTATGGCGGCGGCGCTGGCATTAGGCGCTCAAGGGGTGCAGATGGGCACTCGCTTTGTATGTTCAACCGAATGCACTGCCCATGAACGTTACAAAGAAGCTATAGTTAATGCAAGTGATAGGGATGCTGTCGTTACAGGTGAGCTTACAGGACATCCTGTGAGGGTATTGAAGAACAAACTGACGGCTCAATACAATAAACTTGAGCAAGAGCATGCTTCGTTAGAAGAACTCGAAGCGTTGGGCACCGGCAGGCTCAAAGCCGCGGTGGTGGATGGCGATGCCGAATACGGTTCGGTTATGGCCGGCCAGATAGCCGGTTTGATAAATGACATAAAACCCGCAGCGGCTATAATACAGGATGTAATATCTCAAGCGGCTGATATTATAACCCGTATGCAGGGTCTGTTAAATAAATAATGGAATAAAGGAGGAAGATATCTGTTTATGGGAAAGATTGCTTTTATATTCCCAGGCCAAGGCGCTCAATATGCCGGCATGGGGCAACAATTAGCCCAGCGGTATGCCGAAGCTGACGAGCTTTTTAAGGCTGCTTCACAAGCGCTCGGCTATGATATGGCCGAACTGTGCTTCGAAGGGCCGGATGAAATGCTCAAACAGACCGAGATCACACAACCGGCCATATTCACTGTTAGCATGGCATGTGCCAAAGCATTGGAGCTAAACGGTATAGTGCCGGATATGGCGGCCGGGCTAAGCTTGGGCGAGTATGGGGCATTGACTGCGGCCGATGCCATGGATTTTGCCGATGCCGTTAAGCTTTTAAGACAGCGTGGCAGATTTATGCAAGAGGCCGTACCCATAGGCCAGGGCGCAATGGCTGCCATTATAGGGCTCGACAAAGAAACCGTAGAGCAGGTTTGCAAAGAAGCGTCGGAATATGGTGTGGTAGAGCCGGCTAATTACAATTGTCCGGGTCAGATCGTCATATCGGGCCAGACTGCGGCTGTTCAGAAGGCCTCCGAGATGGCCAAAGAAAAAGGCGCTAAAAGGGCTGTTATGTTAGAGGTTAGTGCACCGTTCCATTGCAGCTTGTTGAAACCGGCCGGTGAGAGGCTCGCCGAGGTACTGAAGGGTGTAAATATAAAAAAACCTGCCATACCTGTTATAGCCAATGTAACGGCTGAAGAGGTATCCGAGCCCGAAGATATACGCCGATTGCTCATAGAGCAGGTAAGCAGTCCGGTGCGTTGGGAAGAAAGCGTAAGAGCCATGATGGAGATGGGGGCCGACACATTTATAGAGGTAGGGCCGGGCAAGGCTCTCAGCGGTTTTGTGAAAAAGATAAGCAGGGATGTAAAGGTAATGAATGTAGATAATGTGCAATCTCTCGAATCGGCACTCGAGCAATTGAAGGGATGACAGCTAATATGCTTAGTGGTAAAGTGGCATTGGTAACGGGTGCTTCGCGAGGTATAGGAAGGGCGACAGCTATAAAATTAGGCGCTGAAGGTGCTAAGGTGGCTGTGAATTACTTAAAAAATGCCAATGCCGCATCGGAAGTAGTTGACATAATAAACAGTAATGGAGGCCATGCCATAGCCATTCAGGGCGATACCAGCGTGCGGGAGTATGCAGCCGATGTCGTAAATAAGACATTGGAGCACTATGGCACCATCGATATACTGGTGAATAATGCCGGTATAACGAGGGATAATCTGTTGATGAGAATGTCGCAGGATGATTGGCAGAAAGTCATAGACATTAATCTAGGCAGCGTATTTAACTGTACGCAGGCTGTTTGCCGTATCATGATGAAAAAACGCAGCGGGACTATAATAAACATCGCTTCGGTAGTCGGGCTGACGGGTAATGCGGGGCAGGCCAATTATGCTGCCGCCAAAGCAGGTATAATAGGTTTCACTAAAGCAGTGGCCAAAGAATTCTCCGGCAGGGGTATAACCGTAAATGCAGTGGCGCCTGGCTTTATAAAAACCGACATGACCGATACACTGTCTGACGGCATAAAAGAACAGGTGTTAAACAACATACCGTTGCACAGGTTCGGCGAACCCGAAGAAGTAGCTGAATTGATAGCGTTTTTAGCTGGCGAAGGAGCAAAATATATAACCGGTCAAGTAATTAATATTGACGGGGGCTTAGTTATGTAATATTATCTTATGGAGAAGCTTTGTTTTAAAGTTTGAAGGGAGGTGAAAGATGATGTTATTTGAGAAAATAAGAGATGTTATAGTAGACCAGTTGGGCGTGGAGCCCGATGAGGTCAAACTGGAGTCGTCTTTTATAGATGATTTAGGGGCTGATTCATTGGATATAGTGGAATTAATAATGGCATTAGAAGAGGAATTTGATATGGAGATTCCGGATGAAGAAGCTGAGAAATTGACTACAGTAAACGACGTGGTGGAATACATAAAGAGCCATCAGGCGTAATTTGCTGGATAGGTCCCGCAGCAGTTACTTACTGCGGGACTTTAAAAAATACGTATTCAAGCTAGCGCTTTTTATATATATTTTAACTTTTTAATTTTCTAGCCAAAAATGGAGGTAGAAATGAATAACCGAGTAGTGATAACAGGTATAGGAGCCGTCACGCCTTTGGGCATAGGTAAAGATATATTTTGGGAGAATATAAAGAACGGCGTGTCTGGCATAGATAAAATACAGCGTTTTGACGCTTCGGCATTTACCACGCAGATAGCGGGCGAAGTGCTGGATTTTAAACCTGAGGACTATATAGATCGTAAAGAAGCCAAACGTATGGACAGATTTACACAGTTTGCCATGGCATCGGCCGCTATGGCTGTGAATGATGCCGGCATAGATATGGACGGTATTGATAAAAACAGGCTGGGCGTTATCATGGGCGTGGGTATAGGAGGTATAGCTACTTTTGAAGAACAGCATACGCTGCTTACAAACAAAGGGCCTGGCCGCATAAGCCCGTTCTTTGTTCCGATGATCATAACCAACATAGCTGCAGGCCAAATAGCCATAGCATACGGTGCTAAAGGATATAATACTACAATAGTCACAGCTTGTGCTTCGGCGACCAATGCCATAGGTGAGGCTTTTAGAGTTATCAAGGATGGTTATGCCGACATTATGTTCACCGGCGGAGCAGAGGCCGCGGTTACGCCTTTGGCTTTAGGCGGATTTTGTGCTATGAAGGCTCTATCCACGCGCAATGATAATCCAAAGGCCGCCAGCAGCCCCTTCGATGCCAAACGCGACGGCTTTGTCATGGGCGAGGGTGCAGGAGTGCTTATACTGGAGAGCTTAGACCACGCCATTAAGCGCGGTGCTCATATATACGCTGAGATAGTGGGTTATGGGGTTACGTGTGACGCATACCATATCACAACTCCGGCTCCGGGAGGCGAAGGTGCCGCTACGGCTATGAGCAACGCGCTAGAGGATGCCGGCGTAAGGCCCGAACAAGTGGATTATATAAATGCTCATGGCACTTCTACGCCATATAACGATAAATTCGAAACCATGGCTGTCAAAAGCGTTTTCGGGCAGCATGCATATGAGCTTGCCATAAGCTCCACGAAATCTATGACAGGGCATCTTTTGGGAGCTACGGGCGCTATCGAGGCTATTGCCAGCGCCATGGCCATACAAGAAGGTTTTATTCCGCCTACCATAAACTATGAAGATCCCGATCCCGAATGTGATTTGGATTATGTGCCTAATAAAGGGCGTGCGGCCGATATAGAATATGCCATGTCCAATTCGTTCGGTTTCGGCGGACAAAATGCAGTGCTATTATTCAGGAAATATATAACTGATTAGGCAATATGGATATTATGCGGAAAAGGGGGCGGACATAATAGATAAAAACCGTTTGGAGCGCTTAAAAGAGCTCATGGATCTTTTAGATTACAGGTTTAATAATATCGATAAGCTGGACGAGGCCTTAACCCATAGCTCATATGCATACGAGCATAGCCTGGATTATTATAATGAGCGTTTGGAGTTGTTGGGCGACTCGGTATTAAACCTTATCATTACCGATTACCTGTTTAACACATATCCTGAGCTCTCAGAAGGCAACTTATCCAAGCTGCGTTCCAACATCGTTTCGGAGAAACCCCTTTATAAAGTGGCTGCGGCAATGAATCTTGGCTCATATCTTTTATTGAGCCGTGGCGAGAAGCTGAGTCACGGCGATATGCGCCCGTCAACATTGGCCGATACCGTAGAAGCTATAATAGGGGCGGTATATCTGGACGGTGGATTTGATGCCGCCAAAACATTTGTCCTATCCCTGCTTGCGCCTATAATAGAAGAAACGGCCTCTATATCGAATTTTAACGATTATAAGAGCGAACTGCAGGAGCGGCTGCAGTTCGACGGTTACACTGACATAAAATATGAGATAATAAGGGAAGAAGGGCCGGACCACGATAAGATGTTTTTTGCGGAGGTAAAAGTGGACGGTAAACCGGTTGGGCAAGGTAGCGGCAAGAGTAAAAAGGATGCCGAGCAAAAAGCTGCGCAGCAAGCTTTGAGTGTATTATTCGGTACATAGAGGATGAGTACAAAGTGAAGAAACGCAAGAGGTATATAATACCCGTTTTTATACCTCAGCAGGGTTGCCCGTTTCAATGCATATATTGCAATCAATATGCCATTACCGGTATGCACCGGGATATATTAAGTCAGGCCGATAAGACATTGAAAGAAGCCGTTTTGGCCGCTCCATCAGGCACTGATATAGAAGTGGCCTTTTATGGCGGCACATTTACCGCTATGCCCGAAGATATTCAGGAGAGCTTGTTAAAGCTTGCAGCCTCATATAGGCAATATGCAAATATCACTGATATAAGGCTGTCCACGCGTCCGGACTATATAAATTTGGCCATATTGGATATGCTGTCGCACAACGGTGTTACCGTCGTCGAGCTGGGCGCACAATCTATGGACGACGCGGTACTTCATGCCAGCGGTCGCGGACATTCGTCTAAAGACGTAGAGGACGCGGCACATTTGATTAAGCAATACGATATTAAGCTGGGTATACAGCTTATGGTGGGATTGCCGTCAGACGATGCGGACAAAGATATGCGCAGCGTGCGTAAAGCTATAGATATAGGCGCTGATTTTATAAGAATATATCCGACGTTGGTTATAAAAGATACACCTTTAGAGCGGCTTTACCTGAAAGGCAGGTATAAGCCGCTATCGCTGTATGAAGCCGTAGCTGTCAGCGCTTATATGCTGTGCGTTTGTATAGCCGACGATATACCTGTGATACGCATAGGGCTTCAGCCAAGCGATGGTATCCAATTGGGCAAAGATGTTGTGGCCGGACCGTTTCATCCGGCTTTCGGCGAGCTGGTAAAAAGCCGCCTTTATCTGGATGCTATAAAGCATTCGTTAAAAGATGCCGGATACGGGGGAAGCAATGCCATCATAATTCGAACCCATCCATCCGAGCTTTCCATCGTATTAGGTCAAAAACGTTCCAATGTGCAAGGACTTATGGACATGGGCTTAAAGAAAGTGGACGTAATCCCATCGTTAGATGTAGAGGCCGGTAATATACAATTAGAAATTGCTTCACGCGGGCTGTATAATATGAATATAAAAGATTACTGCCGTCGGCGATGCGAAGGGAGGATATGAATGTCATGTATCTTAAGAGAATAGAGATTTACGGTTTTAAGTCTTTTGCCGATAAGATAGATATAGATCTCCTTCCGGGTATAACAGCTATAGTAGGGCCCAATGGCAGCGGTAAGAGTAATATAGCCGATGCTATAAGATGGGTATTGGGTGAGCAGAGCCCCAAGGTTTTGCGAGGTAGCAGGATGGAGGATATCATATTCTCAGGGGCCGACAGCAGGAAACCTGTGGGCATGGCCGAAGTATCGCTGATTTTGGATAATAGCGATCGGGCATTGGATATGGATTATTCGGAGATAAAAGTTACACGGCGTATATTTAAATCCGGCGAATCAGAATATTATCTGAATAAGACACTTTGCCGTCTGAAAGATATACAGCAGTTATTTATGGATACGGGAGTGGGCAAAGAGGGTTATTCCATTATAGGCCAAGGGCGCATAGACCAACTGTTGAGCGATCGACCCCAAGAGCGCAGAGGCATATTTGAAGAAGCGGCAGGTATAGTTAGATATAAATCCCGTAAAATGGATGCCGAAAAAAAACTGGAGCAAACCATACAAAATTTACAGCGTGTAGAGGATATTTTATCTGAACTTGAGTTGCAATTAGGCCCTTTAGAGCAGGAAAGCCGGAAGGCTCGGCATTATATACAGCTATTGGACAAGCTAAAATATATAGATATAAATTTGTTCTTATACAACTATCATCGGCTAAAAGAGCAAATAACAAGGGTAGAACAGGAAAGTGCCGATATTAAAGAAACGCTGCGCCAAAACGAACTGAGCAAACAGGCTGATGAAACGGTATTAGCCCAACAGAAAGCGTTATTGGGGGCATATAAAGACAAAATAGAAGCGCTGCATGCCGATATCTTGAACAACAGAGAACAATCGGAACGCTTGAATGGCCTCATAAACAGCGCTCGACAGCGAATAGAATATCTGGACAATGATTTAAGCCGACTGCAGAAGGAGATCAGCGATAAGCAGGATCAGCGGCAGCATTATACTGAGCTTATGGAAGGAATAAAGGCCGAGCTTAAGAGCCTTGAGGATAAAAGGGCCGATGTTTTAAAGGAGTTGGACGAATACAAAGGGCAATTGGCAGAGGTAGACGCTGCTCTTAGCCGATATAAGGCCTTTGTTAAAAGTGGTGAAGATCAAATAATGGATATCATCGATCGGCAGTCCCAGCTTAAAAGCAAGCTCGGCGTCCTGGCATCTGAATTGCAGTCGGTAACAAAGCATATGCTTAGGTTGGATGATGAGCTGGAAAGCTTATATGCCGATGAAAACCATTTAGTGTCGGCCAAACTCAGAATAAAGAAGGATATGGACGATGTAAGGCGGAATCTGGAGCAACAGGAACTGTTATTAAAATCCAGAACAGCCGACATATCGGATATCGAGACTAAAATAAAGGAGATAGCCGAGCGCCGTACGGATATTGACAGGTCTATTCATTCGGATGCATCGCGGTTGAAGTTGCTCCAAGATATGGAGAACAATATGGAAGGATTTAATCGCAGCGTTAAGCTCATAATGGATCAGCGACTGCGGGATGCCAGGATGAACAAGGGCATTTACGGGCCGGTGGGGCGCTTGATACAAGTAGATACCGAATATGAGACCGCCTTTGAAGCTGCTCTGGGCGGCAGCATTCAACATCTTGTTACGCGCAACGACGACGATGCGCGGTATGCCATAGATTTTTTAAAGGCTCGCCAAGGCGGGAGAGCCACCTTTCTGCCTATAAGCGCTATAAAGCCCAGAAGGCTGAGCGAACGCGAGAGGGCTGCCTTGAAGTATGAGGGATGCATAGGCGTGGCTTGTGATATAGCTCGGTTTAATTCTGAATTTGCCGATGTTGTAGGCTATTTGCTGGGGCGTGTGCTTATATGCGATAATCTGGCACATGCTATAGATATAGCTCGCGCTTTCAAGTATACGTTTCAGATAGTGACGTTGGAAGGCGACGTGGTCGGCAACGGGGGTTACATATCCGGCGGCAGTTTGAAGCGCCGCGAGAGCGATATATTGAGCAGGGCGGGGCAGATACAGCGGTTGGAGCAAGCTATTGAGGAATCTAGACACAGCTATGCCGCGATGAGCAAGCAAATGGATGCACTCGGCGATGTGCTTAACGAACAGCGCAAACAGCGCAGCGATATAGAGGGTAAATTATCTCAGCTGCACATAGAATATGCACGCATGGAAGAAACTATAAAAAATCTCGAACAGCAGCAAGATGCTTTAAGCCATAAAAGGGAGGCTATGGAACAAGAACGCTTGAAGCTATCTGAAAACCAAACATCGCTTGAGCAGGAAATCGAGCAAAGCAAGGCCGAGATTGAAGAAGTGGAGCAACAGCGTCATTCCTTTGCTCAGGACGCGCAGGAAAATGATAAACGCATTCAAGATTTAACTCAGCAAAGGGAAGATATCATGCATCATCTCACTCAGATACAGGTAGATGCGGCCAAGCTTGAGAGCGAATGCGCTTCATTGCGGCACCGGCTGGACGAGGCTGGAGCGAATATCGAAAAGGCCAAATCCGATATCGAGAACAAACTGGAACAGATAGAATCCAATGCTGAAGAGAAAATAACTGTTCAAGAGGATTTGGATAAACAGTGCATGGAGTTGGAAAAACATCGTTCGCTGGATGATAAACTGCAGCAGGATATTAAACGTCTTGAAAGGGAACAAGAGGCTTTTTATAAGGAAATAGCAGACAAAGAGCAGGATCTGCACGATTTGAATGAGCTTATAGCTGATTTGAGCAACAAGCTGTATAGATGCGATGTCCAAAAGCAGCATTTAGAAGAGCAGTTACAATCTTTACAGGAGGAAATATGGGAATCGTATCAGCTTTCATATGCCAATGCGTTGAAGTATAGAGCCGATGATTTTGAATGGGCTCAGGCATCCAAAGAAAGAACTGCAATAAAGGAAGAAATAGCTTCTATTGGACCTGTAAACCCCGGGGCTATAGAAGAATACGATCGGATGTACCAGCGAGTAGAATTTTTAAAGCAACAGCATGACGATTTGTCTAAAGCAATTCAAACATTGCAAGACCTTATAGCTGATTTGGAGGCTGATATGCGCAGGCAGTTTGCCGCACAATTCTCTGTTATAAATAATAACTTTCAGCGCATATTTCGACGGTTGTTCGGCGGAGGCAGCGCATCCCTTGTATTGGAAGAAGGGGATGTGCTGGAGGCTGGTATAGATATAATAGCGCAGCCGCCGGGTAAAAAACTTCAGAATATAATGCTGCTGTCAGGTGGCGAGCGTACCTTGACAGCTATAGCCATATTGTTTGCATTGTTGGAGATACGTCCGTCGCCTTTTTGCGTTTTGGACGAAATAGAGGCGGCTTTGGATGAGGTAAACGCTCAGAGATTTGCGAATTT
Organism: Mahella sp.; assembly: GCF_020054945.1. GTDB lineage: Bacteria > Bacillota > Clostridia > Mahellales > Mahellaceae > Mahella. The sequence continues at coordinate 71,411 of NZ_JAIHAU010000003.1, read as the reverse complement.
TATTCAGGATTACAGCCAAAACATCCAATTTATAATCATAACGCACCGCCGGCCTACTATGGAGGTAGCCGGTGCGTTATACGGCGTATCTATGGTGGAGCGTGGCGTTTCCAAACTGATATCCGTTCAGTTGGATGAAAAAACTGGCTAAATCAAAAAAAGCGGAGGTTTTAGTGAATGGGTATATTTGATAAGCTAAAAAGCGGCTTGGCTAAAACGAGGGATAATTTCAGCAGCAGAGTAAACGGCTTGATAAACTCATCCAGAATCATAGATGAGGAATTCTATGATCAATTGGAAGAGCTGCTTATATTGGCCGATGTAGGGGCTAAGGCTGCTGAATCGATAATAAATGATATAAAAAAGCAGGTCAGGCAGCAGAAATTAAAAGCTCCAGAGCAGGTAAGGACACTGTTGAAGGATGAATTGGAACGGGTGTTGAGCAAAAATGCGGCATCGAAGGACATGGATTTATATCCTCGGATCATATTGGTAGTGGGCGTGAACGGCGTGGGCAAGACCACTACTATAGGTAAACTGGCCTATAAATTTAAACAGGACAGCAAGAGGGTTCTGTTGGCGGCTGCCGATACGTTCAGGGCTGCGGCCACCGAACAGTTGGAGATATGGAGTGAGCGTGCCGGCGTGGATATAGTGAAACATGAGGAGGGCTCCGATCCTGCGGCTGTGGTATTCGACGCCATACAATCAGCTAAAGCCAAGAAAGCCGATATCATAATATGTGATACTGCCGGTCGCCTCCATAATAAGAAAAACCTTATGGAGGAATTAAAAAAGATAAACCGCGTGATAGAAAGGGAATATCCCGAGGCCTATAAAGAAGTACTGCTGGTACTGGATGCCACGACCGGTCAGAACGCTATATCTCAGGCGCGCGTATTCAAAGAAGCTGTGGATATAAACGGTATAGCGCTTACCAAATTGGATGGTACCGCTAAAGGCGGCGTGGTCATAGCCATAGCTGACGAACTCTCGGTTCCAGTAAAATATATCGGTGTCGGGGAAGGCATAGACGATCTGCAGGACTTTGAACCTCAAAATTTTGTATCTGCGCTGCTAGATATTGATTGACAAAACCGTGCGGATTATACTATAATAGTTGGTGACAAGCAAAAATACTTTACGGCAAGGTGGAATGCTTTGGATAGGATAGCCGAAGTAGGATTGTTGTTGGATCTGTACGGATCCTTATTGACCGATAAGGAACGTAATATGCTGGATTTGCACTATAATTATGACCTTTCGTTTGCTGAAATAGCCGACAGCGCCGTTTGGATGATATGCGCGCGCTGATAAAAACTTTGTCTGACGAAAGGGGATGAGCATACGGCCTTTGAAGGATTGACCGAGAAGCTTCAGTCAGCTTTTAAAAAGCTTACCGGCAAGGGTAAATTGTCTGAAAACGACGTAAAAGAGGCTATGCGCGATGTGCGTATGGCGTTGCTTGAAGCGGACGTCAACTACGCTGTCGTCAAAGAATTTGTAAACAAGGTAACAGAAAAAGCAATAGGACAGGGCGTGCTGGAGAGCTTAACGCCTGGTCAGCAGGTTATAAAGATAGTAAATGAGCAATTGATAGAGCTGATGGGCAGCAGCCAAAGCAAAATAAAATGGGCTTCCGCACCGCCAACGGTCATAATGATGGTGGGTCTCCAAGGCTCGGGGAAAACAACCACATCGGCCAAGTTGGCCGGATACTTGGCAAAGCAGGGTAAAAATCCGTTATTGGTTGCCTGTGATATATACCGACCTGCTGCTGTTAAACAATTACAGATAGTAGGCCAAAAGGTTAATATACCGGTATTTTCATTAGAGGCAGCAGATCCTGTGGCTATAAGCCGGCAGGGATTGGAATACGCCAAAAAGCATTCCAACGATGTCGTGATATTGGATACAGCCGGCAGGTTGCATATAGATGATGAAATGATGCTGGAACTGGAAAACATCAAAGCATCTGTACATCCCGATGAGATACTGCTTGTGGTGGATGCCATGACAGGGCAGGATGCTGTGAATGTAGCAAAAAATTTCAATGAACGGTTGGTTATAGACGGTGTGGTATTAACCAAGCTCGATGGGGACACAAGAGGCGGTGCGGCGTTGTCGGTTAAAGCGGTAACCGGTAAGCCGATAAAATTTGTCGGTATGGGTGAAAAACTCGATGATTTGGAACCGTTTCATCCGGACAGGATTGCATCGCGTATACTCGGTATGGGAGATGTGCTCACTCTCATAGAAAAAGCCCAGGCCGCCGTAGACGAAAAAAAAGCCATGGAGCTGGAAAATAAGCTGCGTAACCAGCAGTTTACACTGGAAGATTTCCTCGACCAACTTCATGAGATAAAAAAGATGGGGCCATTGAGTCAGATAATGGATATGTTACCCGGCATTAATTCTAAAAAGATGGGTAATGTACAGGTTGATGACAAGGAATTAGGTCGTATAGAAGCTATAATAAATTCCATGACTAAGCAGGAACGTCTTGAGCCGGCTATTATAAACGGCAGCCGGAGAAGGCGTATAGCAAAGGGAAGCGGTACCACCATACAAGAGGTTAACCGTTTATTAAAGCAATTTGAAGAAACCAAACGTTTGATGAGGCAATTTACCAGCATGGAAAAATCCGGTCGTCGAGGCATGCTGAAGCTGCCGTTTTAAAGCACTTGAAAGGAGGTGAAGTTTGTGGCTGTACGTATGAGGCTAAAACGCATGGGTGCCAAAAAAGCCCCTTTTTACAGAATAGTTGTAGCGGATTCCAGATCGCCCAGAGATGGCAGATTTATAGAAGAGATAGGTTATTATAATCCGATGGTCCAGCCGGCAGTGGTTCAGATTGATAATGAGAAGGCCTTGGAATGGATCAAAAAGGGAGCTAAACCGTCGGACACCGTCAGGGCTCTGTTGAAACAGAGCGGCACTATTTCATAAAGAAATAGGAGGGATAAACTATGGGTGAATTGGTTAGATTTATAGCTCAGGCACTGGTAAACCATCCGGATCAGGTTATGGTCACAGAGGAAGAGGATGAGGATTCCGTAATCATTGAATTAAGGGTTGCTCCTGATGATATGGGAAGAATTATCGGTAAGCAAGGACATATAGCCAAAGCCATAAGGACGGTGGTCAGATCAGCAGCCGGCAGACAAAAAAAGCGCGTGACGGTGAATATAGTTTAACGATATGCAAAAGTATCTTATAATCGGCCGAATACTTAAACCGCACGGCGTGGGCGGTGAAATGAAGATACAACCGCTTACCGACGATATAAGGCGTTTCGATGATTTGAAATGCGCTTATATAAAAGATAAGGATGACATGTTTCCATATCGCGTGGAACATGTAAGATATGGTAATAATGCCGTTTATATAAAGCTTGACGGTATAGATGATATGAATACTGCCCGGGAGCTGGTAAATGAGCATCTGTGGGTAGATAGGCAGCATGCGGCACCATTGCCCGAAGGTTCATATTATGTAGGCGATATAATAGGCTGCAAAGTATATACAGTAGATGGTTTGTATCTGGGTGAAGTCAAAGAGGTTTTACCTACAGGCAGCAACGATGTGTATGATGTGGTCGATGGTCAGAAGCAGGTACTTATACCCGCCATTAAGGATGTCATTAAAATCATAGATATCGAAGGAGAACGTATAGTTATAGAGCCGATGGAAGGTTTATTGGATTGAGAAAGATGATCATAGATATATTAACGCTATTCCCTCAAATGTTGATGCCGGCATTTACTCACAGCGTACTCGGTAGGGCTATAGCAAGCGGTATACTGACGGTGAATTTATATGATATAAGGGATTTTTCACTGGATAAACATGGTAAAGTAGATGATTATCCTTATGGCGGAGGGGCAGGTATGATACTGGCGCCGCAACCCGTATTCGATGCTTTTGATTATATAAAACAGCGTTATCCTGATGATAAATTGCATAAAATATATATGTCGCCGCAGGGGAGGCGCTTTGACCAAGATATGGCTTCTCGATTATCTGAGTATGAGCATTTAGTGATATTATGCGGACACTATGAAGGCATAGATCAGAGGATAACGGATGCGTTAATAGATGAGGAGATATCTATAGGGGATTACATTTTGACAGGCGGTGAGTTGCCAGCGATGGTAATAGTAGATGCTGTCAGCCGCTTAGTACCCGGCGTTCTCCATAAAGATGAATCTTATATGGATGAGAGTTTTACTTCGGGATTGCTGGAATATCCGCAGTATACGCGTCCATACAATTACAAGGGCATGATTGTTCCCGATGTTCTTTTATCGGGTGATCATGCTGCAGTAAAGGAGTGGCGCAATAAGATGGCATTAAAACGTACGGCTTGTCGCAGGCCGGATTTATTAAACGATAAGGACGAAAGGAGGACACAAAATGGATATATTAAGGACATTAGAGGCGGAACAAATGAGAACCGATATACCGGAATTTAAGGTAGGAGATACGGTAAAGGTTTTTGTCAAAGTTGTTGAAGGAAACCGCGAAAGATTGCAGGCCTTTGAGGGCGTGGTCATTAAAAGACAGCATGGCGGCATAAGGGAAAGCTTTACGGTGCGCCGTGTATCTTATGGCGTAGGCGTGGAAAGGACGTTTCCTTTACATTCTCCCAAAATAGACCATATAGAAGTATTAAGGCACGGCAAAGTAAGAAGAGCCAAGCTTTATTATCTGCGCGGTTTGACCGGAAAGGCTGCTAAGATCAAAGAAGAAGGGATCAACAGGTAAAGGACTGTCCAGACAGTCCTTTACCTGTTATAAGGGGAAGAACAAATATGGATAACGAGCGCAAGAGCAAGGGCAGCAATGAGGCTATTGAATGGATAGAGGCCATAGTTATAGCATTTGTGGCTGCATTTTTAATACGTTATTTTGTATTCGAACCGATAACGGTGGACGGCGATTCTATGCTTCCGACGCTGCATGACGGCGATATGCTTATAGTTGATAAGATAAGCTATAGGTTTAATGAGCCTCAGCGCGGCGATATCGTTATATTTAAGTACCCGGGAGATATGAAGGAGAATTTCGTAAAGCGCATAATTGCATTAGGCGGCGATGAGATAGAGGTTAAAAATGGCGATGTATACGTTAACGGCCAACGCTTGTTGGAAGATTATATAGCCGCCCAGCCGCGGGTTGGCTTTGAGGACAGCATAGTACCAGAAGGTACTATATTCGTGTTGGGCGATAACAGGAATGGCAGCAAGGATAGCAGGGACCCGCAGGTTGGATTTGTACCAGTAGACAACATAGTGGGCAAAGCGGTGCTGCGTATCTGGCCTGTAAGCCGTATAGGGACAATCGATACCACATACCGATTTGCCGACGGTGCAGCCAGTGCTTCTGAGGGGGAATAAAGCGTGAATAAGTCATGGTATCCGGGGCATATGGCCAGAGCACTGGAGGATATGAAGAAATTTATAAGGTTGGTTGATATAGTGATAGAGGTTGTGGATAGCCGGGCACCTGTCAGCAGCCGCGATGCGGTGCTGGATCAAATGATAGGGCACAAAGCCAGAATAGTAGTGCTTAATAAAGCCGATCTCGCCGATAAACGAGCGCTGGACACATGGCTTAAATACTTAAAAAGCAAAGATATAAGAGCTGTGGCTATAAATGCTAAATCAGGTGCAGATATAAGCAATCTCAAAGATATAATGAGGGACGTGGAAAGCCGGCATAAAGATAGAAAGCTAAAAAATGCAATGATAATGGGTATTCCCAATGTGGGGAAATCTACTATATTAAATGCATTGGCTAAGAGCCGACGGGCGCAGGTAGGTGCGCGTCCGGGTATAACGCGGCAGGTAGGATGGTTCAGGGTAGATGAATTTCAGATAATGGACACGCCCGGTATATTAAAACCTAATCTTAAAGATGAAATTGTAAAGTTGCATTTGGCTTGTATAGGAGCAATAGATGATGCCGCCGTCGATATAGAGGAGATAGCCGTCGGTCTTTTGGATATATTGCAGTCGAGATATGTTGATAGACTTGTTGAAAGATATGGCGTCTCAATAACTGATAAGCCACTGAATTCTTATGAGTTATTAAGTGCCATATGCATGAACAAGGGCTGGCTGAAGAGCGGTGGAGAAGCCGATACCCACCGCGGTGCCGCCGCCTTGATAGATGACTTTCGCAAAGGAGCCATAGGGCATATAACGTTGGAAATGCCGCCTGTGGAGGGTTAGCATCATGCAAAAGCTTTATATAGCAGGAGTGGATGAGGTAGGAAGAGGGCCGCTGGCAGGGCCGGTTATGGCTGCGGCGGTTATATTGCCTGCCGGATTGTACATAGAGGGGCTGAGGGATTCAAAAAAACTCACGCCAAAACAACGCCAATATCTGCACGATATTATATTGGATAAGGCATTGGCGGTAGCGATAGCATCAGTCGATCATGAGCGCATAGATGAAATAAACATACGTATGGCAGCTTTAGAAGTCATGAAACAAGCGGTGTTGTCGCTGAACATACAACCTGATAGGGTTATGGTGGACGGTAGGGATACGCTGGATATAACGATACCTCAGCAAGCCGTAATAGGTGGCGATGACCTTATAGCCTGTATATCGGCCGCATCTGTGGTAGCCAAAGTAACGAGGGATCGGCTTATGGTTCAATACCATGACAAATATCCCCAATATGATTTTGTACATAATAAAGGCTATGGCACTCAAAAACACATAGAAGCTATAAAGAAATACGGCATATGCCCTATACATAGAATAACTTTTACAAAAAAGTTCATATCAGAGGTGCAGATGTGAGCAGCGGGCGCAGTCTCGGCAATACGGGCGAGAACATGGCCGCTGCATATCTGCTGGAACATGGCTATAAGATATCGGAACGCAATTACCGTTGCCCTATAGGAGAAATGGATATAGTGGCCTTTGACGGCGACGAATTGGTGTTTGTCGAGGTCAAAACGCGCACATCGTTGCGTTACGGTTATCCTTATCAGGCAGTGGACTATAGAAAGCAGCAACGCTATTATAGGATATCGGCTTTTTATAGGGCAAGCCATCCCCAATATGCCGATCTTAATTGCAGGTTCGACATCATCGAAGTCTATTTGCCTAATAACAACACGCAAAACATAAATCACATAAAAAATGCCTTTGGAGTGGAAGACAACAGGTATTATTAGATCGTAAGAGCAGGAGGCAGAGGAATTGTTTTCTAAAGTGAAGAGCTGTGCATTGATGGGAATAGACGGTTATGCCGTAGACATTGAAACCGATGTATCCAACGGGTTACCCGTATTCGATATAGTCGGCCTACCGGATACGGCTGTCAAAGAATCCAAAGAGAGGGTGCGCACAGCTATAAAAAACAGCGGCATGGAGTTCCCGTTAAAACGCATAACCATAAACATGGCACCGGCTGATACGCGCAAAGAGGGTGTCTCATACGATCTGCCGATAGCTATCGGCATACTGGCTGCCACAGGCACTATAGTGCCGGAACTTTTGGAGAATACGGTGTTTCTTGGCGAGATGTCGTTAGAGGGGGCCTTAAAACCTATAAAGGGTATATTGCCGATGATAATAGCTTCTAGGCAATTGGGTTTTGCATCGGCAGTAGTGCCATACGAAAATGTCCAGGAGGCTGCTGTGGTAGACGGCATCGATATTTACGGTATATCCTCCCTTGCCGATGTCGTAGCTTTCTTGAACGGCGAGATGCCTATAACGCCCTTTCGCTGCGATGTGGAGGATATTTTCATGCGCCAGCGTATAAATTATGATGTTGACTTTGCCGATGTAAAAGGTCAGCACAAAGCCAAACGTGCGTTGGAAATCGCGGCGGCCGGCAGCCATAATGTCCTGCTTATAGGCCCGCCTGGCGCGGGTAAAACCATGCTTGCCAGACGTTTGCCCACCATATTGCCTGACCTTACATTCGACGAAGCTATGGAAATTACCAAACTGCACAGTATAGCCGGCCTTATAGATGCCAAAAGCGGGCTGGTCACAAATAGGCCGTTCCGATCCCCGCACCATACGGTATCAAATGCGGCCCTTATCGGGGGCGGTAGGATTCCAAAGCCAGGAGAGGTATCACTTGCCCACTACGGTGTGCTATTTCTGGACGAACTGCCGGAATTCCGTAGGGATGCGCTGGAGGCTCTACGCCAGCCGTTGGAAGATGAGAGGGTCACAGTATCGCGCATAAGTGCTACCATAAGCTATCCGGCTAAATTTTTATTGATTGCCTCTATGAATCCATGCCCTTGCGGGTTTTATCCGGATATATCTAAATGCACGTGTACACCGCTTCAAATAAAGAATTATCTGGGCAAAGTGTCCGGTCCACTTCTTGATCGCATAGACCTGCATGTGGAGTTGCAGCCGGTCAGTTATGACGATCTCGATGATTCCACGTCAATAGAAGGTTCGGCTGATATAAAAAAGAGGGTGGAAGCAGCCAGAGCTAGACAACTGGAACGTTATAAAGGCAGCGGCATATACTTCAACTCGCAATTGTCCGGAGCACATATCAGTCGCTATTGTCATCTCGGCATCAAAGAAAGAAAGCTTATGAATCAAGCCTTTGAGAGATTAAGCCTGAGCGCCAGGGCATATAATCGCATATTGAAGGTGGCCAGAACTATAGCCGATCTGGACGGTTCGGAGAATATAACCGAAACGCATATAGCCGAAGCCGTACAATATAGAAATCTCGACAGGCAGTTTTGGGGATAAGGACCGAAGCGGTTTGAGACGGCGTTTGTCGGCCAATTGCAAAATAGAGTACCGCAGTGATAAATAATTGCCAAATTGTTTATAGCTTATAACGATTGTATTTGTAATATGCATATAGTAATCTATACGCGTGAATTTATATTTTGGAGGTTTTACCATGGCTAAAAAAGCATTGATTGTACAAGGTGGGTGGGAAGGACATCAACCGACTCAGGTCGCCGATGTGTTTCGAGAGATACTGGTAGGCGAGAATTTTGAGGTGGAAGTTTCTGATACATTGGACTCATTCCTGGACAAGGAAAAATTGATGGATTTGTCTTTAATAATACCTATATGGACTATGGGGAGTATTACACAAGAACAGGTCAAGCCGGTAATAGAAGCTGTAGGAAATGGGGTTGGTCTTGCCGGCTGCCATGGTGGCATGTGCGATGCATTCAGGGAATGCGTTGAGTGGCAATTTATGACGGGCGGCAGCTGGGTAGCACATCCCGGAAATGACGGCGTGGAATATACCGTTAATATTAAAAGAGGCTCCAGCATTATAGTTGAAGGAATAGACGACTTTATAGTAAAGTCCGAACAATATTATCTGCATGTAGATCCGGCCGTCGAAGTGCTTGCAACCACTCGCTTTCCGGTAGTAGACGGTTACCATGCGGCCAACGGTCAGGTCGACGCTCCGGTGGTATGGACCAAACGCTGGGGAGCTGGCAGGGTATTTTATTGTTCTTTAGGCCATCACGCCGATATATTTGAAATGAGAGAGCCCCGTGAAATAATGAGGCGAGGTTTCTTATGGGCGGCTGAAGGCAGAGAGGTCTTAAGATAGAAAGGGTTAAACTGATGGACAAGGTTAAAGTAGGCGTTATTGGCTGCGGAAATATTTCTGATATTTACATAAAGAATTTAGCCACTGTATTTGATGTTACCGAGGTAGCAGCTTGTGCAGATATGATACCTGAGCGTTCCTGTACGAAAGCTCAAAAATTTGGTATCCCTAAATACTGTACAGTTGAAGAACTACTGGCCGATCCTGATATACAAATTATCCTTAATCTTACCAACCCCGGTTCTCATGCTGAAGTAGCAATCAAGGCTTTGGAGGCCGGAAAGCATGTTTACAGCGAGAAGCCACTGGCTATCTCACGCGAGGATGGTAAAAGGATTATTGATATGGCCAAAAACAAGGGATTGCTTGTGGGCAATGCGCCCGATACCTTCCTTGGAGGCGGTATACAGACCTGTATCAAGCTCATCGATGATGGCTGGATAGGCAAACCGGTGGCTGCAACCGCTTTTATGCTCTGTCATGGGCATGAAAGCTGGCATCCTGATCCAGAGTTTTATTATCAGGTCGGGGGAGGGCCTATGTTCGATATGGGTCCTTATTACCTTACCGCCCTTATAGCTATGTTGGGCCCTGTGCGCAGGGTAACCGGCTCAGCTCGGATAACTTTCGATGAAAGGGTTATCACCAGTCAACCCAAATACGGTAAAAAAATAAATGTTGAAGTGCCGACCCATGTAACAGGCATACTGGATTTTGATTGCGGAGCAATAGCTACTATTGTGACAAGCTTTGATGTGTGGGCATCGCAAACGCCAAGAATGGAGATATACGGTAGTGAGGGCACGCTTATAGCGCCTGATCCTAATACATTTGGAGGCCCTATACTGCTAAAAAGAAAGGATACGGATGGGTGGAAAGAAATACCGCTTATTTATGGCTTTTCCGATAACAGCCGCGGCATCGGGGTGGCTGATATGGCTTATGCCATATTAAAGGGCAGAGCGCATAGGGCTAACGGCGAGATGGCATTTCATGTATTGGATATCATGCAGGGTATCCACGATGCTTCGGAAAATGGGGCTCATTATTATCCCATAAGCGGATGTCAGCGCCCTGAACCGCTTGTATCAGATCTGTAAAAGGCTAACTGAGCATGGCGAATAAAAATCAAGGAGGAATTTATTATGCGTTTAGGTGGTCCTGTATTTGATGATTATTGTGACCCTGAAACTTGGATACAAGCGCTAAAACGTCGCGGGTATAGAGCTGCTATTTGGCCTCTTGCTGCCGATGCCGGAGGACAGGAGTTGGAGGCTTATATAGGAGCTGCGGCTCACGCCGATATAGTTATAGCCGAAGTAGGGGCATGGAGCAATCCGTTAAGCCGAGATGAGACGGAACGTCGTGATGCTATAGCTTTATGCCAGCGGCAACTGGATTTAGCCGATAGGGTCGGAGCGCGTTGCTGTGTAAATATTGCTGGCTCACGTGGCGAGCAATGGGATGGCCCACATTCCGATAATTTGACGCAAGAAACGTTCGACATGATAGTGGATACAGTCAGAGAGATAATAGATGCCGTAAAACCATCGCATACTTTTTATACGCTGGAGCCCATGCCATGGATATATCCGGATTCGGCTGAAAGTTATCTAGAACTGTTGCGTGCTATAGATCGACCTCGATTTGCTGTGCATTTTGACCCTGTGAACCTTATAAACAGTCCGGCTCGCTATTATAATAATGCCGCATTTATATGCGATTTTATAGATAAATTGGGACCATATATAAAAAGTTGCCATGCCAAGGATACATTGCTTTCGGGCAAGCTTACGGTACATCTGGACGAGGTGCGTGCTGGATCAGGATATCTGAATTATTCTGTTCTTTTGCAGCATCTCGATGCGTTGGACAGCGATATGCCGCTTATCATAGAACATTTATCGTCCGACGACGAATGCGTGCAAGCTGCCGATTATATTCGCATGGTGGCTAAGAATGTCGGCGTAAGGCTATAAAGGGCAGTTATAAGTTACACTTTCCCATTATCGTGGGTTTTCAATTTGTTATTGCAATTATATCAATGATAATGTAAAATAAATTTGTTAAGAGGGAGTAGTTGCCCTTAACAGGGCCGGTGGAATCAACATACTGGCTTACGCCTGGTTCCATCGTTCGGTGTGCCGAGAATGAGACTTTTAGCAGGATGAATAATTCTGCTAAAAGTCTTTTTGCTTGTATAAACTTGAAAGGATGATACATATGGATTGGAAGTTGTTTCTTATAGCCTTTGGCATGTTGTTTTTGGCCGAAATGGGTGACAAAACACAATTAGCTGTATTTACGCTGGTGACACAGCATAAGCAGCCTCTGCCTATATTTCTCGGTGCCTCTGCGGCACTGGTGGTGGTGACGCTTATAGGAGCGCTGCTTGGAGATGTTGTGGCAAAATATGTGCCTCAGGCCGTTTTGCAGCTTATTGCCGGCGGCTTATTTGTAGCTATAGGTATATTCGTATTATGGGGAGCGGTTCCGGAATTCATAAGGACATATCTGCATTGAAGGTGGCCGCTCGGTGACGGTGATTTTTGCTATTGACAAATGGTCGGTCATATGCTAAACTTATATACTGTCACCGATGTGCGGGTGTAGCTCAATGGTAGAGTTCCAGCCTTCCAAGCTGGCCGCGTGGGTTCGATTCCCATCACCCGCTCCATTATAACTAGCGCTTGTAGCTCAGCAGGATAGAGCAACGGATTTCTAATCCGTGGGTCGGGGGTTCGAATCCCTCCAGGCGCACCATAATGTGGTGGATGTAGTTCAGCTGGTTAGAGCGCCAGGTTGTGGCCCTGGAGGTCGTGGGTTCAAGTCCCACCATTCACCCCATTTTTATTTTTGCGACCCATTAGCTCAGGTGGCAGAGCACTTGACTTTTAATCAAGGTGTCCGGGGTTCGAGTCCCCGATGGGTCACCATTTTGGGAAATTTTTATCATAAATGTTGCATACTTTATATATGTTTGCTATAATAATAAACGTCGGCCACATTGAGCTATTTGATAGATCAAGGCGACGTTAACGTTGGGATGTAGCCAAGCGGTAAGGCACAGGACTTTGACTCCTGCATTCGTAGGTTCGAATCCTGCCATCCCAGCCAAATTTGACTCATTAGCTCAGGTGGCAGAGCACTTGACTTTTAATCAAGGTGTCCGGGGTTCGAATCCCCGATGAGTCACCAATATGCGCGGGCGTGGCGGAATTGGCAGACGCGCCAGACTTAGGATCTGGTACCGCGAGGTATGGGAGTTCGAGTCTCTTCGCCCGCACCATGTGCGATGATAATAAAGTATGCGGGAGTGGCTCAGTGGTAGAGCGTTGCCTTGCCAAGGCAAATGTCGCGGGTTCGAATCCCGTCTTCCGCTCCATTACAATGGGCTATTAGCTCAGCTGGCAGAGCACCTGACTCTTAATCAGGGTGTCCAGGGTTCGAGTCCCTGATGGCCCACCATGAAGATCGCTGCTTAAGAGTGGCGGTCTTTTTATATAAAAAGCAAAATAAGCCTTGAAATTTTAGTGTTTTAGTGGCATAATAAGAAAAACGGATATTTTGCTATTTTTTAATATAAGGAGGAACGTATGGGTTCTCAATTAGAACGAGTGGAGAATAACATCGCCAAACTCAAGATAGAAGTTGACGCCGATACTTTTGAAGAAGCGATGAAGAAGGCTTATAGAAAGAATATCATGAAATTCAGAGTACCTGGATTTCGCGTTGGCAAGGTACCTCAACATATAGTGGAGCAATATTATGGGGAATCGGTATTTTATGAAGATGCTATAGATGATGTCTTTCCGGACGCATACAGCAAGGCTATCGAAGAGAATAACCTTACTCCTGTGGATCTGCCTCAAATAGATATAGTGCAGATAGGCAAAGGGAAGGATCTCGTATTGAGTGCTGACGTTACTGTAAAGCCGGAAGTGACGTTGGGAGAATATAAAGGAATACAGGTCGAAAGGCCAGTATATAATGTTACAGATGAGGATGTAGAAAAAGAGCTGGAAAACTTGCGCCAGAGGAATGCGCGTTTGATAGCCGTGGAAGATAGGGCATCGCAAGAAGGCGACACTGTAACGGTAGATTATACCGGTTATCTTGACGGTCAAGAATTTGAAGGCGGCAAAGCTGAGGATCAAGATATAGAGATTGGGCAGGGGCGTTTTATACCCGGATTTGAGGAGCAGCTCATCGGCATGCATGTGGGTGAGCATAAGGAGTTCAACATAGTATTTCCGGAAGATTATGGAAATACTGATTTGGCGGGCAAAGAAGTAACGTTTTCGGTTACCATGAAGGAAATAAAGTACAAGGAGCTGCCGGAACTGGATGATGAATTCGCCAAAGATGTCAGCGAATTCGATACGCTGGAGGAATTAAGACAAAGCATAAGGGAACGCTTGGAAACTGAAGCTGCCCAACAAACGCAGTCGGCCCTTGAGAACGCTATAATAGAGAAGGTTACTAAAAATGCCAGCGTTGATATACCGGATGTGATGGTGGAGAGGGAGCTCGATGATGTGCTGCAGGAAGTGGATTATACCTTACGGAGCAGCGGTTTGGATCTGGATATTTATCTTCAGATTACCAATACATCAAAAGAAGCACTGAGGGAACAATATAAAGACGTTGCTTATGATCGTCTTAAATCCAGAATGGTGCTGGAAAAGATAGGCCAAGTAGAGAATATAGAGGTTTCTTCTGAAGAAGTAGATGAAGAAATAAAGAAACGCGCGGAGCAAATGAATGCGGATGTGGAACAATATAGACAACAAATAAATCCGGCGTTTATAGAAGAAACGCTGCGTATGAATAAGATCGTCTCCTTTTTAATAGAGAATGCCATTGTAGAGGATGTTGAGGAAGATGGTCAGCCGGATACTTCAGAAGGCGAAGCCTAATCTGAAAAGCAAAGTATAATGACGGAGGTAATTTTATGAATCTGGTACCTATAGTTGTAGAGCAAAGCAGCCGCGGCGAGCGGTCATACGATATATATTCGCGGTTATTAAAGGAAAGGATAGTCTTTTTAGATGGCGAAGTGGATGATGCCACAGCCAGCCTGGTGGTAGCTCAAATGCTATTTTTAGAGTCAGAGGATCCTGATAAGGATATTCATCTGTATATAAACAGTCCTGGCGGTTCGGTGACGGCGGGTTTCGCTATATACGATACTATGCAGTATATAAAGCCGGACGTTTCTACAATATGCATAGGTATGGCAGCTTCGATGGGCGCGTTTTTGCTGGCTGCCGGCGCTAAGGGTAAAAGATATGCTTTACCCAATAGCGAGATATTGATCCATCAACCAATGGGAGAGATTTCTTTATGTCAGCCCAAGAGGCAAAAGAATATGGTATAGTAGATGAGGTTATTATATCTAGGAAATAACGTTTGCCAGTAGGAGAGGTGATACAATGGCAAGATATGATGATAAAAAGCAGGTAAAGTGCTCATTTTGCGGCAAAACGCAAGATCAGGTAAGGCGTTTGGTGGCTGGCCCTGGTGTTTATATATGCGATGAATGCATAGAACTGTGCCAGGAAATCATTGAAGAGGAATTCGACGATACGTCCGAAATCGAGATAAAGGACCTGCCGAAACCAGCAGAAATAAAGACGATACTCGATCAATACGTGGTAGGACAAGAGGATGCTAAGAAGACCTTGTCAGTAGCGGTGTATAACCACTACAAGCGTATAAACAGCGATGTAAAGTCGGATGGCGTAGAGCTTCAAAAGAGCAATATAATAATGTTGGGGCCTACCGGATCAGGGAAAACGCTTCTGGCCCAGACGTTGGCGCGCATATTGAATGTGCCGTTTGCGATGGCGGATGCAACATCGCTTACCGAAGCCGGATATGTAGGCGAAGATGTAGAGAATATACTCTTAAAGCTTATCCAGGCAGCCGATTATGATGTGGAAAAGGCCGAGAGAGGTATAGTCTATATAGATGAGATCGATAAGATAGCAAGGAAATCAGAGAATCCGTCGATCACAAGGGATGTGTCAGGTGAGGGCGTACAGCAGGCATTGCTTAAAATATTAGAAGGTACTGTAGCCAATGTGCCCCCGCAGGGTGGCAGAAAGCATCCTCATCAGGAATTTATACAGATAGACACGACCAATATACTATTTATATGCGGCGGAGCTTTTGATGGGATAGATAAAATAATACAGAACCGACTGGGCGAGAAGGCCATGGGCTTTGGGGCCGAGATTAAAACCAAGAAAGAGCAGGATGTAGGGGAGTTATTGAAGCATATAATGCCTCAGGATCTGCTTAAATTTGGATTAATACCGGAAATGGTAGGTCGATTGCCTATTATTGTAACACTCCATGCCCTTGATAAAAAAGCCCTCATGACCATTTTGACAGAGCCGAAGAACGCCCTTATAAAGCAATATCAGAAGTTGTTTGAAATGGATGGTGTGACGCTTGAGTTCGAAGAAGCGGCAATAGCCGCCGTAGCGGATAAAGCGCTGGAAAGAAATACTGGTGCCCGCGGTTTAAGGGCTATATTGGAGGATATCATGCTCAATATAATGTATGATATCCCATCCAGAGAGGACATAGAGAAGTGCGTTATAACAGAGGATACCATAGTTAATCATACTGAGCCGATGATAATAATATCGGAAATACAGAAGTCGAAGCGTCCTGTGAAAAAAGGGCGAGAGAAAAAAGAAACAGCTTCGTAATAATCGCAGAATTTTCTGGGCGTTCTTTTATAGAACGCCCTTTAATATTCAAGGATAAAATGCAACCTCATACACATACTACTTTATGAAATCTAATGCATCTATAGGAGGAGGTTGCTAAACTATGACCACGTTGATATTGCTGATAGAATTCTTCTTTGCGGTGGTTATAGGCTTATATTTCTTCAACTTGCTGAAAAGCCAACAAAATAATCGATCGGCCATTGCTAAAGAATCCAAACAAGAGCTGGAAAAGCTGCATAGAATGAGAGAGAGGTCCTTGACCCAACCGTTGTCGGAAAAAACCAGGCCCGCATCATTCGACGATATAATTGGGCAGGAAGAGGGTATAAAAGCGTTAAAGGCCGCTCTGTGCGGTCCCAACCCTCAACATGTTTTGATATACGGGCCGCCGGGTGTGGGTAAAACCGCGGCAGCTCGCCTGGTTCTGGAAGAAGCCAAGAAAAATTCATACTCGCCTTTTAAAAAAGATGCGAAATTTGTGGAAATGGATGCCACGTCTATGCGCTTTGACGAGCGCAGTATAGCCGATCCTTTGATAGGCTCGGTGCATGATCCTATTTATCAAGGAGCAGGGCCTTTGGGTATAGCCGGCATACCACAGCCTAAACCGGGAGCTGTTACCAAAGCTCATGGCGGCATATTGTTTCTGGATGAGATCGGCGAATTGCACCCAATTCAGATGAACAAATTGCTCAAGGTTTTAGAGGATAGAAAGGTATTTTTTGAAAGCGCTTACTATAGCTCCGAGGATTCTAATATACCACGGCATATACATGATATATTTCAGAACGGGCTGCCGGCTGATTTTCGATTAGTGGGAGCGACGACAAGATCGCCCGATGAGATACCTGCAGCTATTCGTTCGCGTTGCCTGGAGATATTTTTCAGAGCTTTATTGCCCGATGAAATAATACGTATTGCCAGAAATGCTGCTGATAAAGCAGGCTTTGCAATCGATGAAGAGGCTTCGCAATTGATAGGCAAATATGCTACCAACGGCAGAGAAGCGGTCAATATAATACAGCTCGCTGCCGGTATAGCATTTATCGACGGTAAGAAAGACATAACAGTAAATGATATAGAATGGGTTATTGAAAGCGGCCATTACAATCCCAGACCTGAGCGCAGGATCTACGATAAGCCTAGAGTGGGATGCGCAAACGGGATGGCTGTATACGGGCCGCATCTGGGGATGCTGATAGAGGTAGAAGCCTCGGCAATACCGACCTTAAAAGGCAAAGGCATACTTACTATTACCGGTATCGTTGAAGAAGAAGAGATTGGTTCCGATATGCACAAGGTAAGACGTACCAGTATGGCCAAGTCGTCTATAACCAATGTACTGACTGCGTTAAATAAATGTATGCATATTCAGACAAGGGATTATGACATCCATATAAACTTTCCTGGCGGGGTGCCGGTAGACGGGCCGTCAGCCGGTGCTGCTATAGCTACGGCGGTATATTCCGCTATAATGGATGTACCTGTGGACAACACAGCGGCTATGACAGGTGAGATATCTATTTATGGTGAGGTGAAGCCTGTGGGCGGCATTGCAGCCAAACTGGAAGCTGCCAGAGCTGCCGGAGTGCGCAAGGTTGTGATACCGGAGGATAATTGGCAGGCTGGTTTTGACGACAAAAATATAAAACTGATAAAAGTTGCGCGTATAGAAGATGTGCTGGGACAAGTTTTATGCCGCGATGATAAGAAAAATGCCGCTATCTCAGCGACACCTGCTTCTATGGGAGTGTTGAGTGCATCAAGCTTGCACGATAAAAATAAAAATTAGCAAACGATAGGGAGGGGAAACGAGCATATGGAGATAAAGAAGGCGGAGTTTATAGCGAGCGCTGCGATACCGTCGCAATATCCAAAGAGCGGTATGCCTGAATTGGTGTTGCTTGGACGGTCCAATGTGGGCAAATCCTCATTTGTGAATACCATAGCCAATAATCGCAAACTGGCTTTTATAGGTTCTAAGCCAGGCAAAACGCGCACTATAAACTTCTACCTTATCAATGAACGTTTTTATATAGTTGATTTGCCGGGGTATGGCTATGCTAAAGTATCTATGCAGGAAAAAGACCGATGGAGCGAGAGCATAGAGACATATCTCAACTCGCGGATAGATAATATAGCCGGTGCATTTATGCTATTGGATATTCGCCATAAACCTAGCGAGTATGACAAGCTGATGTGGCAGTGGCTGCGATATTATGGAGTAAGCACAGGTTTTGTGGCTATGAAAGCCGATAAGTTAAACAAAAGCGAGGTGCAGGAGCACCTCGATATGATAAAAAAGGAGATGGAAATACCGCAAGGAACTGCTATAATACTATTTTCAGCGCTGACCAAACAAGGCAAGAATGATGCTTTAATGGCCATAAAAGAGGCTTTGGAGGGATACGATGGCTTTAAGGTATGAGCTTATAAAAAAGGATAAAAACAGCGGTGCGCGTTTGGGCAGGATATACACCGAACACAGCGTTATAGATACGCCGGTTTTTATGCCGGTGGGTACTCAGGCTACTGTTAAAGCCATGACTCCCGATGAATTAAAGGACATAGGGTTTAAAATTATATTGAGCAATACATACCATCTTTACTTGCGCCCTGGCCATGATATAGTGGCTAAAGCAGGAGGTTTGCATGGTTTCATGAATTGGGACCGCTCCATCTTGACCGACAGCGGCGGATATCAGGTGTTCAGCATGAGCCATCTGAGAGATATAACCGAAGATGGGGTCGCATTCAGGTCATATATAGACGGTTCCAAGCATTTCATAGGTCCCGAAAAAGCCATAGAAATACAACATGCCCTTGGTGCCGATATTATAATGGCATTCGATGAATGCGTGCCCTATCCGTGTGATCACGATTATGCTTCGCGCGCTGTGGAAAGGACCACTAGATGGGCTGAACGATGCAAGCATGCACATACCGATGAACACCAGTCCCTCTTTGGCATAATACAAGGCAGCACATATAAGGATTTACGACAAAAAAGCATGGAGCAAATAGTGGATATAGGGTTTCCCGGTTATGCCATAGGCGGCTTGAGCGTAGGCGAACCAAAGGATATCATGTATGACATACTGGAATACATGGTACCGAATATGCCCGATGATAAACCGCGATACCTTATGGGAGTAGGCAGCCCCGATTGCCTTATTGAGGGTGTTATACGCGGCGTGGATATGTTTGACTGCGTATGGCCTACCAGAATAGCCAGAAACGGTACGGTGATGACTTCCCAGGGCAAGCTTGTCGTAAGGAATGCCGCTTATAAGGACGATATGCGTCCATTAGACGAGCAGTGCGACTGTTATGCATGCCGAAATTTCTCCAGGGCATATATAAGGCATTTATTTAATGTAGGCGAAATACTAGGAGCTCGCTTGGCCACCATCCATAACCTGTATTTTTTAGCAGGTCTTATGAAGGATATAAGGCAGGCTATAATGGAGGACAGGCTGTTAGAATTTAGGGATACGTTCTTCAGAAATTATTACCGATAGATTAACAGAAACCTTTTTATTGTCTGAAATCTCTTGTAACAGCAACGGTTACAGGAGATTTTTACTTTCTTGGACTGTTAAACTCTAGTTGTAATATTAAGCATGATGAAGAAAATATCATTATAATGTGGTACAATAATAATGTTATATAAGTTGCGGAAAGGGGAAGCGATGTGGATAAAAAGAAAATAGCGGTATTATTCGGCGGGCAGTCGGGAGAACATGAGGTGTCGCTCATGTCGGCAGTATCCGTACTGCGCAATATGAATAAAGATAAATATGAATCTATTATGGTGGGTATAACGAAAGAAGGGCGCTGGATGTTGTATGAAGGCGCTTTAGAAGATATAGAAACAAACAGATGGCAAGCATCAGCGCGGCCTGTCGTGCTTGCTCCGGATCCGTCATATAAAGGGTTCATAGATATAGAGCGTAATTGTGCTTTTATACCTGCAGATATTATATTTCCGATATTGCACGGACCGCATGGGGAGGATGGCACTGTACAGGGATTGCTGGAGTTGGCCGGTATTCCATATGTGGGTTGCGGTGTGTTGGCCTCGTCGTTGGCTATGGATAAAGTGCTGTCTAAAGATGTATTTTTGCGCCATGGATTAAAGACGGCTGAATATGTCAGCACTGTTTACGAGCATTTTAAGACTAGTCCCGAGGTATTTGTGTCAGAGGTTGAAACAAAGCTGGCCTATCCGTGCTTTGTTAAACCTGCGAATATGGGCTCCAGCGTTGGCATTACCAAAGCGCACGATAGAGATGAGCTTATACAGGCCATGGAATTGGCAGGTAAATACGATCGCAAGATACTTGTGGAAGAATTTATAGACGGTTATGAGATAGAATGCGCGGTACTCGGAAATGATTATCCTGAGGCGTCGACAATAGGCCAAATCGTGCCATGCAATGAATTTTACGATTATAATGCCAAGTACTTCGATGAAGGCAAGTCCGGGCTTATTATACCTGCCGGTTTACCTATAGATGTCATGGAAACGGTGCGCGGGCTGGCAGTCGATGCTTACAAGGCCTTGGATTGCGCCGGTATGGCCCGCGTAGATTTCCTGGTCAAAAAGAGCGATAATACGGTATATCTTAACGAGGTAAATACAATACCAGGATTTACTAAGATAAGCATGTATCCGAAGTTATGGAATGCTAGCGGCCTGCCATATGACAAGCTGATAGATCGCCTTATAGAGCTTGCCTTGGAGCGTTATGAGCTGCGGCGTTCGGGTTTTTAAATTATCATTTGATGGAAAGGAAACATTGAATTGGACAACAGACCTATAGGTGTTTTTGATTCGGGCGTAGGCGGATTGACTGTGGTAAAAGAAATCATGAAACAATTGCCTGCGGAGGATATAATATATTTCGGTGATACGGCGCGCGTGCCTTACGGCACGCGCTCGCGCGATACGGTTATAAAGTTTACATTACAGTCGGTGCGTTTTCTTATGAGCCAGGGTATAAAAGCGGTGGTGCTGGCCTGCAATACTGCCAGCGCTATTAGTTTGGAGGTCGCGCAGCAACAATTTGATGTGCCGATACTCGGCGTGATAGAGGGCGGTGCTACAACGGCGGTTCGCGCCACCAAAAATAAGCGTGTGGGTATCATAGGTACCGAGGGTACCATAAATAGCGGTGCTTATGAGAAGGCTATAAAGTCATTGGATGATAGCATAGAAACGTTTGCGAAGCCATGCCCTTTATTTGTGCCGCTGGTCGAAGAAGGATTGCAGGATAGCGAGATAGCATATATGGCCGCGCTGGAATATCTGTCTTTTTTTAAAGATAAGAGCATTGATACGTTGCTTATGGGTTGCACGCATTACCCTTTGATGGCAGATACTATAAGAAGGGTTGTTGGGGCAGGTGTGAATTTGATAAATCCGGCTGAGGAAACAGCCTTAATATTGAGACGCGTTTTGGCCCGGATAGATATCTTGAATGATGGAGCCAATCCTCCGCAGTATCGTTATTTTGCCAGCGATGACGGCGAGAGATTCAAGAAAATAGGCAGTAATTTCCTTAAATGCCATATATCATCTGCCACTAAGGTAGATATAGAGAGGTATTGATGATGGCGGACCCTATACGGTATATAACCGAGCAGATAGCAGGGGTGCTGAACAGTGCTTTAACCGCCGCTCAGCTCGATGGAAGTATAGCATACCAGGGCGTATATGATGTAAAGCTGAACAAGACCCGCGATACAAGACATGGAGATTTTTATACGAACATGCCTGTAGAAATGGTACGGATAACAGGTAAGCCTTCTGACTATATAGCCCGAACGCTGCTGGAACATATCAATTTATCCGGTACATATATAGATCGCATGGAAATAGCAGGTCCCGGTTTTATAAATATATTTCTAAAACCGAAATGGTTCTACGATGTGCTGACGTTGATATTAAAGGAAAGAGATGAATACGGACGGGTGGATATAGGGGATAATCGCAAGGTCTTGATATCCTTTCATGATATGGATATATATACCATCGTATGGGGGGATTGTTTGGCCAATATATTAGAGGCGGCAGGGTATGATGTGTTAAGAGAGCGTTATGTGAATAGTGATAAAAATATGCAAGAGGTTAATGATGAGATAGTTAACCTGAGGCTGTATGGCGTAGTACTGCCGTCATGGTTTTATGAACGGCAATTGTACGATTCTGATCTGCGAGAAACTGTAGAAGAGATGGATATTATGGGTTATGTAAGGCATGAAGGCGATGACATGCGATTTGTGGCAGATAGGCATAACGCATTGATTCTAAAAGAAGGAGTGTTTACAGATATTACTATGCGCATGGCCTATTATCGAAGAAAGATATTTAAAGAAGGGTATGACATGGTGATAGAAATAGGTGATAGGGCATCGGCCGATACATTTGAAACGGTGCGCGAGGCCATGATTTGCCTGGGATGCGAGCCCGAGCATCTGGGATATATAGCAGCGCCTGATTATAGTCCCTCAATGGAAGGTGCCGGCAGGGATGCGCTGCGTTTTATGCTCAGCAGCTCAAGGGATAAAGAAGATGGCCTTTTTGAGGTACAATATGCATATGCGCGTATTTGCAGTATATTGCGGCATATGGATTCGAACAGAGTGGCATTGATTCCGCCTGAGGAAATAGATTTTTCTATGCTGCACCATCCGGCCGAGCAGGCGTTGATGCGTCGTTTGGCCGAGCTGCCTCACGAAATAACAGTAGCGGCTCAATATAGACAACCGGCTATTTTAGTTGATTATCTCGCAGATGTAGCCGATTTATTCCATAAATTTTATGACGAATGTCGCGTGCGCATAAGTAATAACGACCTTATGTATGCACGGTTGGGGTTACTGGAGGCTGCACGCATAGTATTAGCCAATGGATTATATATATTGAACATAGAAGCACCTGAACGCCTTTGCTGATTATTGTCAAACAGGCTTTTACCATATATAATTGATATACGCAGCAACTGTAATTGCTGCCTGATCCAAAACGACAGAAAGGGGATTGTAAATGTATTTAAAAAGGGCCTTTGGGTTAATTTCAAGAAATCTCATATTGATAATACCGACATTAGCCATATGGTTTATATCGCTTTTTATAAGCGATATGCAAGTACAGAACATGAGCGGGTTTAACATGGTAATTGATCCAGATGCGGCCATCGAAATGATGGGTGATATAATTGGGTCAATGGCTTTATACGGATTTGTTATGGCCATAATAATCTTATTAATACAAGCAGGGCAGGCCGGTATGATGAAACAGGCCTTATTAAACGGGCAGGCTGGATTTTCGAGCTTTATGCAAGGTATAAGGCGGTATTTCTGGCGCTTCGTCGGACAATCATTGCTCATTGTAGCTATGGTCATAGCAGTAACAGTAGTAATAAGTATTATATTGGTGGCTTTGCTTGCCGGTTCAGCGTTTGCTAATTTAGTAAATGATCCGACAGCAGTAGAACAAGCGGCGAATATGGGTATAGGTGGAACAGTAGCTATAGTAGTAATATTTATAGGTGTATTCATAGGGATTATATTTCTTGCGTTATGGCAGCCGGCTATGGTAATAGACGATGTGGGCGTATTCGAAGGGCTGAGGCGTGGTGCAAAAGCGGTCTCGCATCATTTCTGGAGCCTGATCGTTGTTATGCTTCTGATAGCAGCAATGATAATTGGTATAAGTTGGGGTGCTAATTACATCTATGCTGCCATTACTGGCAATTCTATTGGCGATATTTCTGTGATCAATTATATGAGTGTACTGGGGGTTCTTATAATTTCTTATTTGAGTGCCATTATAACGGCATATCTATTCATAGTATATCATAATTTCCGTCCTGCAGATGCCAATTTGCAGCCCATAGAAGATAATGAACAGAATCCGCCGCAGCCGTTTGATCTGCCGCCGGATGACGAACAATAGAACTAACCGGCAACTGGATCGGATGGATGCGCGGAATAGCGCTTGGGCAGACGTACTATAAATTCGGTACCCCTGCCTAGCTCGCTATTCACATCTATGGTACCGTTCATGGACATCACCACATGTTTGACTATTGCCAGGCCGAGACCGGTGCCTCCCATATTGCGGGAACGGCCTTTATCCACGCGATAGAAACGCTCGAACAGCCTTGGTATATGCTCCTTTGCTATGCCTATGCCGGTGTCTTTTACGCTTATAAAGGCGTTTTCACCTTCATCTTTAATTGTTATTGTTACCTTTCCGCCAGAGGGAGTATATTTGATAGCATTGTCTATGAGGTTGAGCATGAGCTGGTGCATCCTGTCTTCATTGCCATCTATTTTCATGCCGGTGGCGCGGTCATAAAATGTTACATCAATATTCTTGGTTTTAGCCGAGGAATCCACCATATCCAGTATATTGGCTATGAGTTCGTGCAAATTGATCGGTTCTATAGAGATATCGTGATCCTGGCTTTCCAGACGCGATAAGGTGAGGCTGTCGTTTATAAGACGGCTCATGCGATCGGCCTCCGAATCGATGATAGTCAAAAATCGCCTACATGTTTCACGATTATCCATGGCTCCTTCCAACAATGTTTCTGCAAAGCCCTTTATCGAAGTAAGAGGCGTCTTTATTTCGTGCGACATATTTGCTACCAGTTCAGCTTTTACCTGATCCAGACGCTTTAACTCGGTGATGTCTTCCAGCGATATAACGGCGCCGTTTACGCGGTTATCCACTTTAAGGGGTGAGATGGATACTCTGAGTATAAGCTCATTGCCTGTTGAAAGCTCCACATCAGAGGATAAAGGCTCACCATTTACGACCACATAGCGTACAAGCGATTCCAAATGTGGATTGCGTATAGACTCCAATATATAACGTCCTTTGGCATCGTCGACGTCTATATCGAACATTTTGCAAGCCATGTGATTGACGGCCTCGATATGCAAGCGCTCATTGACAGCGATCAGGCCCACTGTGGCATTAGCGAATATGGCCCTGAGCCTTTCGTTATCTTGCAGCATTTCCTGTTGTTGATGCCCTATATCCTTGTGCCGGCGTTCTATAGCATAGATTAAGAGTTGCAGGGATTGTGAGCTGCTTATAGGTAGCTCCAACGGTTGGCTGGCGCTATGATGGGATATAACATGGGCTATCCGTTCAACCTCTTTATTCCACTGACGTTGTCTATATAACAGATAGATGATGATGACGGCCAGTATGCCCGCCATCGTTGATACATATACCAAAATCAATACACCTCTATCTATTGTGCGCAGCAACCTTCACAAAATCCCTAAAGAGGGGATGGGCTCTATTGGGCCGCGATTTAAATTCGGGATGGAATTGTACGGCTACGAACCAAGGGTGATCTTTAAGTTCTATTATCTCTACTAATCGGTTATCCGGCGATGTGCCTGCTATAACCATGCCGTATTGTTGCAGTATCTCCCTGAATGCATTATTGAATTCATAACGATGCCTATGGCGTTCACTTATCATGGACTGCCCATATGCTTTTTCAGACAGCGTAGCGGGTTTCAGATTGCATGGGTAAGCTCCTAAGCGCATGGTACCCCCCTTATCCGCTATTTGCTTCTGTTCGGGCATAAGGTCTATAACGGGATATGACGTGGACGGATCGAATTCTGTGCTATGTGCTCCTTTTAATCCCGCAACATTTCTTGCAAATTCCACAACCGCCGTCTGCATGCCGAGGCATATGCCAAGGTAGGGCACTTTATTTTCCCTTGCGTATTGTATAGCCATTATCTTGCCGTCTATGCCGCGATCGCCGAAGCCGCCCGGTACCAATATGCCGTTGACATCCCCTAACAATTGTTTTACTGTTTGATCGTCGACTGATTCGGCATGGACCCATTTTATATTTACTTTAACGCCGTTGGCTATGCCTCCGTGACATAGAGCTTCCACTATGCTTAGGTATGCATCGTGCAGTTCGACATATTTACCAACCAGGCCTATCGTAATTTCATTAGATAAATTGTGAAGCTTATCTACCATATGTTGCCATTCCGCCATATCCGGTGGCTGGTATTTTATACCTAGATCCTTTATGACCACATCGGCCAATCCTTCTTTTTCTAAAAAAAGTGGTACGTCGTATATATGGTCTAAATCGGGGTTTTGGATAACGTGATCGCTCTTGAGATTGCAGAATAAGGCTATTTTATCCTTTAGGTCCTGTGACAGTTCTTTCTCCGAGCGACATACGATTATATCGGGTTGTATACCTATACTGCGCAGCTCTTTGACGCTATGCTGCGTCGGCTTGGTCTTTAGCTCGCCCGTTATTCCCAGATATGGTACCAGTGTAACGTGTATGAATAATGAATTTTCATGGCCTATATCGCTTCTAATCTGGCGTATAGCTTCTAAAAAAGGTAGGCTTTCTATATCACCTACCGTACCGCCGATTTCAGTTATAACCACATCCGGAGAATTATCTCGGCCTACCTTGTACACACGTTCTTTTATCTCGTCGGTTATATGCGGTATGACCTGTACGGTGCCGCCAAGATAGTCACCATGGCGCTCGTTATTTATAACCGTCCAGTATACGGTGCCGGCTGTAACGTTGCTGTTACGAGATAGATTGACGTCTATAAATCTCTCATAATGTCCCAGATCCAGATCGGTTTCGGCACCGTCTTCGGTTACAAATACCTCTCCGTGCTGATACGGACTCATAGTACCTGGATCTATATTTATATATGGATCAAACTTTTGAACTACTACATTAAGCCCTCGGTTTTTGAGCAATCTGCCCAAACTGGCAGCGGTAATGCCCTTGCCCAGTGATGACACCACGCCACCGGTTATAAATATATATTTAGTCGGCATAAACTCCTCCCACAAACAAAAATATCTTTATTATTCTATCCCAGCTGTTATGTCATGTCAAGCTGTAAAAAACGGCTAAAGATTTTTTTACCGTGATGAGAATTGAAGCCGTATTATAGAGCAAACTATACATGATAAAATATGATAAAAGGCAGGGCTTTGTCATGCTAAAAAGCAAAAAGATGACCATATTTGTTACAGCGTTGGTATCGATAGCGCTCAGCTTCGTGGTATTTACCCTATTGATGGGATATAATAAGCCGCCGGTACAGCTCCGGCAGTCGCCAGCGCCGGAAGAAGCATCGGCAGATGATGATGCTTTGGGTGGGGTAAACCCTATAGTGCAAAAGGTGGCGCCGGCAGTGGTGGGCATATCCACTACAAGGGTGACGGAGACCGATATGTTCGGTAGAGCGCAACAGATGGTACAAGGTGTCGGCTCGGGTGTTATCGTCGATAGTGATGGTTATATATTGACTAATGATCATGTGGTAGGAGGCGAGACAGAAAGCATCAATGTTGTATTAAGTGATGGGCGTACAATGGAAGGCAGGGCATTGTGGAGCGATCCGGTATTGGATCTCGCGGTAGTGAAGATAGAAGGCAGCGGATATACAAAGGCGGCATTTGGTGATTCGGATACGCTGAAAGTGGGGGAGCCGGCTATAGCCATAGGTACGCCTTTAGGCCTGCAATTCCAGCATACCGTTACATCGGGCATAATAAGCGCCTTGAACCGCACGCTACAGGTGGAGGCTGATGGCGCCACAAATTTTATGGAGGATCTTATACAAACCGATGCGTCTATAAATCCCGGCAACAGCGGAGGGCCTTTAATTAACGCCAAAGCTCAGGTAGTGGGTATAAACACGGTTAAAGTGGCTACCGCAGAGGGTATGGGCTTTGCCATACCGATAAATATAGCCAAACCTATAGTGGAAAGAGTTATAGCCACCGGTACATTTACAGCACCATATATAGGTATATTTGCATATGATAGGGAAATAGCAAACTTTATACAAAACGGCCCTAAGCTTGAACAAGGCGTGTATGTCATAGATGTTGATAGAAACAGCCCGGCAGATAAAGCCGGTATAAAGCAAGGCGATATAATACTTTCAATAGACGGCAAGCAGGTCAATACCATGTTGGCCTTGCGCAGGGCTATATATAGCAGGGACATAGGTGATACTGTGGAGATAGAGACTGTAAGCAATGGAAATAAACAAAAGGTAGAAGTGAAGCTGGCTTCCAGACCCGAACAATAGATAAATGTTTTAACCTGTCGCTCGCCGCGTTTGTGGAGCATACAGACTATTGGCATAGAACGAGCGGCGAGCGTACAAGATCAGGCCATCATATCTATAAACTCATCGAACATATAAGCTGAATCGTGCGGACCGGGGCTGGCCTCGGGATGGTACTGCACGCTTATTATCGGGTATTCATTGTGCACAAAACCCTCAACGGTATTATCGTTTAGATTTATATGGGTTATGGTAGCTTGCTTACAGAAATCATCGCGCAAGGCATAATTGTGATTCTGCGATGTGATGAATACGCGGCCTTTGTTGAAATCCTTGACAGGATGATTGCCGCCGTGATGCCCAAACTTTAATTTATAGGTTTGGCCGCCCAATGCCAGTCCCAGCAACTGATGCCCGAGGCATATGCCCATAATAGGTTTTTTGCCAATAAGGTTTCGTATGGTTTCTATGGCGTAGGGTATATCTTGAGGGTCGCCAGGGCCATTGGATATCACTATGCCTTCGGGGTTTAGATCCAATATCTCTTTGGCCGAGGTATGGCATGGCACCACATATACATCGCATCCGCGCTTGACGAGCGAACGTGCTATATTCTCTTTCATGCCCATATCCATCACAACTATGCGATGCCCCGGGCCTTCTATATGCCTGGTTTCCTTTATTGATACCATATCCACCAGATCGCGTTTTACGGTGCCGAGATTTCTGGCTGTTTCAGCTAATGCTTGGATATCGAAACTTTCAGTTGATATAATACCGTACATGCTGCCGAAATTGCGTATATGTTGCGTTATCTGGCGAGTATCGACGCGATGGATTCCCATTATGCCCCAGCGTTCGAAGTACTGGATCGGATGCATTGTGCAGCGCCAGTTGCTGGGGTAATCGCATAGTTCTTTTATTATAAAACCCTCTACATGGGGTTTATATGATTCAACATCTTCTTCATTCATACCGTAGTTGCCTATAAGCGGATAGGTCATAACCACCATTTGTCCTTTATATGAGGGGTCGGTCAACACCTCTTCGTAACCGGTCATGCATGTATTGAATACCACTTCGCCATGGGCTTGGCCGGTTCTGCCGAAAGACTCGCCTTCAAAATAACTGCCGTCTTCTAAAACCAATATGGCTTTTTTATTCTCCAATGCGATATCGCTCCTTCCTGGGCTCAAAAATAAAGGGCTGTCGTAGCCCTTATAAATATGCCTTCAAAATATTATCTAACATTTCTATCAACATGTCAATTTCATTTTTTGTAATTATCAGCGGTGGTATAAAGCGCAGCGTGTTATGGGCGGCGCAATTTATAAGGAAACCGTTGCAAAATGCGGCTTTAACGATATCCTTGCCGTTTATGCTTTGGTCAAGCTCCATGCCCAGCATAAGGCCTTTGCCGCGCACATCGGTTATGAAATCGTATTCGGCTTGTAATTGTTTCAAACAATCGAAGAAGTATTGGCCTGTTTGAGCAGCATAGTCGCTCAGCTGTTCATCCAGTATGG
Source organism: Mahella sp. (assembly GCF_020054945.1). Taxonomy (GTDB): domain Bacteria; phylum Bacillota; class Clostridia; order Mahellales; family Mahellaceae; genus Mahella. Next base: position 41,433 of record NZ_JAIHAU010000003.1, on the reverse strand, counting down.
TTTGCACTACCGCCATGCCGGCCGCACATGCTAAAGGCCCTCCGCCAAAAGTGGAACCGTGATCGCCGGGTTCAAAAGCCGCCGCCACGTGCTTTTTAGCCATTACAGCACCCAGCGGTATACCACCGCCCAGCGCTTTGGCAGATGTAAATATATCAGGTTCTATGCCGTAATGTTTATAAGCAAAGAATTTGCCGGTGCGGCCAAGACCGGTCTGAATCTCATCGAATATAAGCAATAAACCATGCTCGTCGCATAGCTTGCGCAGGCCTTTCATATAGCTGTTATCGGCCACAAATACGCCACCCTCGCCTTGTATGGGTTCTACCATGATGGCGGCTGTCGCAGGCGATATAGCCGATTCAACGGCCTCCAAGTCATTAAACGGTATATTTATAAACCCAACGGGCATCGGTTTAAACGGCTTATGATATTTATCCTGTCCGGTGGCTGCCAGTGTAGCCAGTGTGCGGCCATGGAACGACGCTTTGGCCGTTATTATTTCATAGCGCTGCTGCCCTTTATTGTAGAAATACTTTCGAGCCAGCTTTATAGCCCCTTCGTTGGCTTCGGCGCCGCTATTACCAAAAAATATTCTGTCGCCACATGTATTTTCGGCAAGTATCTGAGCCAGCTTTGCCTGATTCTCTATATAATAAAGATTGGAACAATGTATAAGTTTATTTGCCTGTTCGGTTATGGCGGCAAGCAAGGCAGGATGTGAATATCCCAAGGCATTAACGGCTATACCGGCCACAAAATCGATGTATGCTTTGCCGTTTTTATCGTATAATATACAACCTTTTCCGTGGTCAAAAGCTACCGGTACCCTCTCGCCAAATGTATTCATATAATAACGTTTATCCGCAGCAATTATTTCGCTTAAATCCACAGTTACTTCACCCCACATCTATTTTCGTATAATTATACATCATAATGAATAATTATGCAAATAAAAATTGTCGTTTAAATATATTTGAAAATATTGTAGAAATGTATTAAAATCTAAATATAAGCTTGGAAGGAGGGAAGGCGTTTCCGATCGCATGCGATTGAGTTTCGACCTGGAATAAATAATGGATGAAATCGGAGAAATCTTAAAACAGGCTCGAATAAATAAAAATATGACCATACAGGACGTGCACGAGGTCACCAAAATAATGCCTAGATACTTGAAGGCCATAGAAGAAGGCCAATGGGATCTGTTGCCAGGTGCAGTATATGCTAAAGGCTATATAAGGAGCTACGCCGAGGCAGTAGGGGTGGATGGAGATTATCTTATAAGGCAGTTCGATCGGTTATCGAGGGAACGTGCTGATAATAGTACTGACTACGAAGAACGGCATTTGGACAGTAAGACTGATACCACATTGTTGGAAAATACATCTGATTCTGGTGGTACTGGTTGGTGGCTAGTTGCTTTGATTGGAATAGTTGCCATTACCGTAATTTTTTATTTTGTATTTGTATGGCAGCCAGATACCGGTCAGAGCCCTGATGCATCGCAGCTACCGGTGGAAGATCAAACGTCTGAGTCTCAACCCGAATCCGAACCTGCGCCTCAACCGGAACCGCAGCCCGAGCCTGAACCCGAACAACCTCCACAAGCGCAGTTGACGTTGTTGGAGCAAAAGCCCGACAGCGCCGTTTATACCATAGTTACCGATAAAGAGCAATTCAGCGTTACCATATCGGCTACTGGTCGATGCTGGATCAGAATAACGGCTGATGGTAAAAGGATATGGGAAGGTACATTGGAAGCCGGACAAACTCATACGGCGGATGCGGCCAATAAGCTGACCGTAAGACTGGGATTTCCGCTCGGTGTCGATGTAAAAGTCGAAGATCAAGCGCTTCCTCATATAGATAGTAAAAATCCCTATGAGTTTACCATACAGAGATAATGTATATTTAACATTGCAATTTGCAATTTAGAATGCAATAAGTAGGTAGGCGAAGGTAACGATTAGTCTCAAGGCGATTTTGTGAAAGGATGCTCATTGGAGGTCGGAGATCAGAAGTCGGATGTCGGATAAGAAAGACCGAAGTCGTTAGTATACCTTATTGGAAGCGAAATGACAGAACCGGCCAAGAAATTGCTTGGCTAATTCCGGTGTGTATCTTATTAGCACAGGTTCTGACCTCTGATATCAGATGACTGACTTCTAGTGTGCATCCGAAACATATGAGCCGGAGACTAATCAGTTACCGAGCCTAACCAAATTGTAAATCGCAGATTTAACATTTTCTTAATGATTTTTATGAGAATAAGTGATAAAATAATAAAGAAATTCTAAAATAGAAGAAGATGATGCGACAGGTGAATTTCATAAGCCCGACCAAGGGCAGGATGGATTTAGATGCTTTGTGCGATGATATCATGGAATATGTGATATCCGACGAGGAAAGCGACTATAGGTTGATGATAGGAACCGATTCACAGGTCCATGCAGACGTGTGCTTTGTTACCGCTATAATAATATACCGAGAGGGTAAGGGCGGGCGCTACTTTTACAGAAGATTTTATCAAGCTCGCGTACCTTCATTCAAGCAGCGCATATTTATGGAGGCCAATTACAGCCTCGAGGTGGCCAATCTTATAATGGAGATGCTCGATGCTCGTGGTTTAGGCAGCCTGAATGTGGAGATACATTTGGACGTGGGTAAAAACGGTAAAACGCGCGAAATCATAAAAGAGGTGGTCAGCATGATAACCGGGTGCGGGATGTGCGCTCAAATAAAACCCGATTCGGTAGGAGCCAGCAGCGTGGCCGATCGTTATACAAAAGCCATGTAACGCTGCTTGATATAAGTGGACTTAAAAGGGCAAGGTATATGCTTAAAGGCGTATGCTTGTCCTTTTATGCTTTAAATTGCTTAACACAAATGTAAAACTTTTGTAACCAATTCTGATATACAGCATGATATAATGACTGGCAGAGGCATATTTCGGTTTTATACTGGAAGAAAAACCTTTTTCATCTATGATACGTCTTAATAATTGAATAAAAATTGCTGGGAGGATATTTTATGAGCAAAAGGGGCTGTTTTACTTTCCTGATAGCTATTGCAATGATCATTTCAGCGCTCTTGGCATTACCGCTTATGGTATTTGCCGATAACGATGATGTGACCATGGAAGTTGAAGTTGGCTTCGATAGCCATTTCAATATGCAGCAATGGACGCCGGTGGTGGTGGATATAGAGAATAAAGGGCCGGATATCGACGGCTGGCTTGAGGCAGAGGCCATTCAGCAGGACGGTACGGCTGTGGTGTTTTCCACCAAAGCCGTAATACCGCAAGGCTCAAAAAAGCGTATCACGCTCTATATGCAATTTTCCACCGTTCAGCGCAATATGCAGGTTCGTCTTATGCAGCAAGATAAAGCTATAAAGCAGATAGAGGTAAAGAACCTTTATCCCATGAACTATAATCAGTATCTTATGGGCGTATTAACCGATGATAAAGATGCCTTAAATTACTGGTGGCAGAAACCGGGCAACGATGGGTTGTTTACATATCATGAAACCATTCACTTAAACGCCGAAAGCTTTCCTGATCGCAAAGAAGTACTCGACAATTTCACTGCGCTTATCATAAACAATTTTGATACCGGCGCGTTATCGCAAAAGCAGATCGATGCATTGAACGTGTGGATAGATAGCGGCGGGCTGTTGATAGTAGGCACCGGCCCGAACGGTCAAAAGGTAATGAGCGGATTGACCGATAAAGTTATCCCGTTAAGGTCAGGTAAAATAGTGAGCGTAGCTGAAATACCGGTTCTGGACACTGTCTCGGGCGTGAAAAACCACAGCGATGCGCCGTTTCAATTGATGGAAATAGAGGCGGACAAAGCCGATGAAGTGGTTAATGAGGGGGATAATTGCATTATTGCAAAGCATCGCAAAGGGGACGGTTATATCTTCATATCGGCTTTCGATTTAGGCCTTGAGCCCATAACCGGTTGGGCGGGCAACCAAGCATTATGGGATAATATTCTTGCAAAGCAACTCGATGTGCAAAGGGCAATGTATATGCGCAGCCCGGATCTGCGGACATCGATCAAACAAAATGAGTACTGGAGCATTCTTCAAGCGCTTCAGAATATAAAGGCTATGGATATTCCGTCTATAAACGGATTGATAATACTGTTGTTGATATATCTTGCCGTAGTCGGGCCTATAAATTATTTCGTGTTAAAGCGTTTTGATAAGCGTGAATGGATGTGGTTTACCATACCTTTGCTGGTATTGGCATTTTCCGGCGGTATATATGCCGCCGGGTATACGGTTAAAGGCGACGACGTCATAACCAACACCATATCGGTTATAAACATAAAAGACGATGGGAATGCAGCCAATGTCGATAACTATATCGGCGTATTCATGCCGCGCAAAGGCGATTACACCATAAGCACCGGGAAGGATGTGTTATTAGCAATAAACGGTAACGATAACTTTGATCCATATAATGATCCATATGCGCGGCTTTCCAATTCGCAAACCAGTGAGACGGCGCGCATAGTGCAGGCTAAATCCGTGCAGGGTGATCCGGCTTATATTGAGATGTATAACGCCAGCGTATGGATTATGAAGACATTTTCCATGAAAGAGGTAATACCTCAATTTGGCGGATTTAAGACCGATCTTTATTACCGAGATGGTAAGATATCGGGGACTATAACAAATACCCTGCCTTATCCGGTAGAGGATATGGCCATCTATACGCCCTATGCCTATCAGATAATGGGCAATATGGCGTCAGGTGAAACAAAGGATGTATCTATTCAGATACCGGTTTATATTTCATACAACCAAAATATAATTTACAGCATACTGGACGAATTATATCCGAATCCGAATGGCAATGGAAACCCCACAGACCTTACGGACAGACAAAGAGAAATGATGGCCAGGAGGAGCATCATGGAGAATATCGCTATGCCAGGACTTAGTGCACCATATACAGTAGCGATAGGCCCGGGCATGTCAGTTTCATCTCAAACTTCTGTGAGTGCGAGCGTTTCACCCGACGATGGATTTCTCAAGGTATTTGCATTTATAGACCAAAAAATAACCGATGATATAAAGGTTAACGGTCAAATACCAGCTACCGCTTATCATACGAATGTGATAACGGGTGGGTTTGATGTGAATTTTGAAAGGAACGGGATAGTAAACCTGCCACCCGGGGTTATAAATCCATATATCGATTATCGCAAATCTGGCAGCCTTGCGATAAATGGTGAAGGTATTAATATGACTGTATTCATAGAACGTGGAATGGCGATATTTGGGTTTGATATGGGAGGCTTCGCGGATGCCGATATAGATAAAGTCCATATAGACGTACCGATAATAAACAAGGCACAGGGTTCGGCTATTAAACTGTTTGTATACGATAACGATAAAAAAGACTACGTGGAATCTGGCAAAGGCTTATCCATCAGTTCAACATCATCGGGCTCTATAGATATAGAAGGCGATGCGGTTGATCGTTTTATAAACGACGATGGAGTTATAGAGATAGCTGTAAATGCTGTTGGTATGGAAATACAGGTGCCTGCCATAGCCATGGAAGGGAGGAAACGCTGATGCTTGTCGTCGAGGATCTTGTCAAGCGTTACGGTAAATTTGTAGCCGTCGATCATCTTAATATGACCGTGGAGCGCGGACATGTATTTGGATTTGTAGGCCCGAATGGGGCGGGTAAGACCACTACCATGAGGATAGCTGCCACCTTGCTGGCACCTACGTCGGGCAGTGTTAGGGTTGCGGGATTCGATGTGGTGGAGGAACCTATAAAAGTACGCCGCAAGGTGGGTTACATGCCGGATTTCTTTGGAGTATACGATAATCTGAAAGCTATCGAGTATTTGGACTTTTATGGCGCTTCATATGGCATTCCTTATAAAGAAAGGCAAAAAACCGCAGAGGGGTTGCTCGACCTTGTGGGGTTAGCTAATAAGCGAGATACTTACGTGGATTCGTTGTCGCGCGGCATGAAACAGCGTCTTTGCCTTGCGCGCAGCCTTATGCACGATCCTGAATTGCTGATACTCGATGAGCCGGCGTCGGGCATGGATCCGCGAGCGCGTGTGGAACTTAAGAATATACTCAAGGAGCTCAAGAATATGGGCAAGACCGTATTGGTAAGCTCCCATATACTGTCTGAGTTGTCCGAGATGTGCGATAGCATAGGCATTATAGAGCATGGCAGGCTGGTGGTGAGCGGCGATGTAAGGAATATAATGGAAACAATATCGGGCAGGCTAACGGTCAGAATAAAGTTGCTGGACGATATGGACAGGGCTATAAATATACTCAAAGAACAGCCGATGGTCAGTAATATATTTCAGGAAGATGATGTGCTGGAGATTGGATATAAAGGCAAGGACGAAGACCTTTGGCCGCTTTTAAAAACACTTGTGGTCAATGATGTGCCTGTAATATCATTTAGCAAAACTGACGGCAACCTGGAGAAGGTATTTATGGAGGTGACGCAGGATGAAGAGATGGTTTAGCAATCCGGTGCTGGCCAGCGAATTGAAAATACGCATGAGAAGCTGGCGTACGGTGCTTATGGTGGTGGGTTATCTGGCTATTATGCTGGCCATAGCCTATCTGTTTTTAACGGCCAGTGTGCGGACCATGTCGCGCTATGGAGGTGTGAATATCAGTAGCAACCTCGGGTTACAGTTATACATGATTTTAGCGTTTATACAATTTATGCTTATAATAATACTTATACCGGCACAGACGGCGGGCGCTATAAGCGGCGAACGCGAGAAACAGACGCTGGATCTGTTGCTGTGCACACCGTTGTCCTCCCTTTCCATAGTTTTAGGTAAGATGTTGTCGTCTATGAGCTTTGTGCTGCTTCTAACCATAGCATCGATACCGCTTTTCAGCCTGGTATTCTTATTCGGGGGCATAGCGCCGATGGATATCGTCACACTCTTTGCATTTTATCTTATAACGGCTTTCGCAGTTGGCAGTATAGGCATATTTTGTTCGGTACTATTTAAAAAGACATCGACGGCTACAGTGGTGGCATATATCGTTATATTTGCCCTTGGTATAATCACTTTATTGCTCGGTACGTATATGATGTCGGAGTTTTTAGGCAGAAATCCAAATTTCAGCAGTGTGTACATACCGTTTCCATTTTACTTAAACCCGGCTGTCGGTTTATCCGACCTGCTGGGGCAACAGTCGGGGAATACCGGAGGTATGGGGCTGCCCATATTAGGAATATCGTCTGCTATGTATAATGCCAATGTTGCGATGACAGGCAGCCTGTCGTGGATGGCTCAAAAACTGGGTATATGGGGTACCAATTTGGTTATTATATCGGTCATATCGGTTGTTTTGCTGCTTATAAGCGCATGGGTTATAAAACCGGTGCGGACTATACATTCATCAAAACGCCATAGTGCTGGTACGGGTGTGAATTGAGGTGGCCGATATGAAAACGGCTATTAACGGCGCTATTTACAGGGCTATGCTGCCGGTGCGCAAAAGGATATTGCTCAGGCATTTCATAAATTATGTTTTTCTGGGCACATTAGCAGCGCTCATATATGCCATCGCATGGATTATCGCATCGTTTTTTTACCCTATAATGGGATTGGATTTGTATATATTGCTCGGTGCCGCGGCCGTTTTAGCACTGTTTATGGTACTGGGCATGGTATTCAGGCCATCTTTGACCAAAGTGGCTTATGAGATCGATGACCGCGGCTTACAGCAGCGCGTCATCACATCTTACGAGATGAGCGGCAGGAATGATGCTTTTGCCGTGCTTCAGCGACGGGACACGCTCAAGCGCTTGAAGTCGTTCGACTACGGATCGATACCTGTATGGGTTATACCGAAACGCTGGTTATATGCCAGTGCTGCTATGGCTGCGATTTTAATCGTCCTTTCGTTTATACCCAATCCGCAAGATGATGTCATACGCGAGAGATTGAGGGTGCAGGAGGCTATCGATAAAGGCTTGGCCGATATAGACAAAGCGGAGGATGAATTGACGCGTGAGGCCGAGATAAGCGATGAGCAGAAACAGGATATAACCAAGCTGTTGGAGGAATTAAAACGGGATCTCAAAGATCAATCCGATTACAAAGAGGCTATGAAGGACATATCCAAGACCGAAGAGGCGCTGGAGAAAATGCTGGAGCAGACGAGATTGACTCAAATGGCTTCCATCGCCCGGAGTCTGGATAAGAGCGATATCACCAAAGCGCTGGCCAATGCCGTGGAAGGTCAGGACGCCGAAGCCATCGAATCGGAAATGGAGAGGCTTAAGGACATGCTGCGGCAGGGATTGGACAAAGAAACCGCGGCCGAGTTGCAAAAGGCGCTGGCCGATGCTGCCGCTGCCGCGAGCGACCCGCAGTTGAAAGAAGGGCTGCAGGCTGCCGCCGATGCTATGGCGTCAGATATGGCCGCCGGCACGAGCCTGTCTTCGGCCGCGCTGGACGGATTGCAGGAGCAGCTCATGCAGATGGCGCAAGGCGTATCGGGCGAGCCGGCCGATATGCAGTATGCGCTCCAACAGATGAAGGGGCAGATAGCCCAGGCAGCGGGTCAAGGGGGTATGCAGGTGGCCTCGTCGGGCGGCACAGGTTCTCAAAACAGCGGCTCGGAAGGACAGGACGGATCCGATAGGAATTCGGGCAGCGGCAGCGGTTCTGGCAGCGGCAACAGTCCGAGCGATGGCAGCGGTTCCGGCGATAGCAATGGATCTGGCAGCGGTATCGGCAGCGGCCATACAAACCAGGATGCGGGGAATAGCAATAGCAGCGGCTCAAGTGGCAGCACGAACAAGCCGGAAGGCGATCCCGATTCCTATGCCGAATATGAGCGCATATATGACCCGACACGATTGGGTGATGGCGGAGAAACAAGCCATATAACCGATAAGCCGTCGGATAGCGGCGACAGCCAGCAAACTGATGTGGGCAACGGCCTAGGCAGCTTCGATGGCTTTATACCATATAATGAGGTGTTCGGCGATTATCAGAGCCAGGCGATGGAGAGCATGGAGCGCAGCGCTATACCGCCGAATATGCGCGAGACCGTCAGGCAATATTTTAGCTCGCTGGTAGAATGAGAAAGGAGTATATGATGGATGAGATAAATGCTGAGATGATCGAATCTTTCGCCGATAAAGTGAAATCCATAGAAGGCGAGATAGCCAAAGAAATCATAGGCCAACGTGAGATAATACGCCAGGTGCTCATGGCTGTTATAGCCGGCGGTAACGTCTTGCTTGAAGGCGTACCTGGCCTGGGCAAAACCAGATTGGTCAAAACGTTGGGACACGTGCTGGATCTGAGCTTTAACCGCATACAATTTACGCCCGACCTTATGCCGGCCGATATAACCGGCACCAATATCATCATGAAGGACGAGCAGGGCAACAACAGGTTCAGCTTTCAGCCCGGCCCCATATTTGCCAATATAGTGCTGGCCGACGAGATAAACCGCGCGACGCCCAAGACGCAAAGCGCGCTGCTCGAGGCTATGCAGGAGCACAGCGTGACGGTGGCGGGGCAAACCCGCGGTCTGCCCGAGCCTTATTTTGTATTGGCTACGCAGAATCCATTGGAGCAGGAGGGTACTTATCCCTTGCCCGAAGCGCAATTGGATCGTTTCTTCTTTAAATTGTTGGTGGACTTTCCATCCCTTGAAGAATTGCACGCCATCATAGAACTGACCACTGCCGGCGACGATGTCGTGGCGCATAAAGCAGTCGACGGCGACGCCATACTGCAGTTGAGGGAGATAGCCAGACATGTGCCTATAGCAAGGGGTGTACAGGATTATGCTTTGAGGCTGGTGCTGGCCACTCACCCTGAAATAGATGGAGCGCCGGATGTTGCGAGGCGCTATGTGCGCTATGGCTCCAGCCCTCGCGGAGCGCAGGCCATAATATCGGCTGCCAAAGTCCGTGCGCTTATGGAGGGGCGTTATAACGTATCATTCGATGATATAAAATATGCCGCATATCCTGCGCTGCGCCACAGGATATTTCTGAATTTCGAAGGGTTGGCCGAAGGCCGCACGTCTGATGGCATTATAGATGAAATAATAGATGCTTTGGCCGAATAGGGGATGATGAAGTGGCTCAGACGCTTTTGGAGCAGGATTTTTTGAACAAGCTGGAACGTTTGTCGCTATCGACGCGCATGATGGTCAAAGGCGATGCCGGAGGCAACCGCAAATCGCATGCCAAAGGCAGCTCGGTGGAATTCTCCGATTTCAAGGAATATGTGCCCGGTGATGATTTCCGGCACATCGACTGGAACGCTTATGCGCGTTTCGAGAGGCTTTTCCTCAAGCTTTTTACCGAGGAGAGGGAGACTGTCGTTACCGTCTTTCTCGACTGTAGCAAATCCATGGACTGGGGAGAGCCCAACAAGGGATTTTTCGCAAAGCAGATAGCCGCGGCGCTCGTATATATAGCCTTGTCTAATTTCGATAGAACGGCGGTGGCGGCGTTAAATCAGAGGGTGCAAATCAGTATGCCGATCCTTTCGGGCAAGCAATCCTTTTGGCGCGCGCTCAAATTTATAGACGGTATCGATTTTAACGGCAAAACCGGCCTGTCAGGCGCTATAAAGTCATACGAAGGGCTGGGTTCCAGGAGCGGTATATCTATTATATTGACCGATCTTTTTTCCGAAGACGGCTATAAAGAGGGCATAAAATACCTGCAATATAAAAAGCAGGATACGACCATAATCCATATAATGGCACCGCAGGAGATGGAGCCGCCATGGCAGGACAGCGTGCGGCTGCTGGATATAGAAGGCTATGAATACCGCGATATAACCATAAAACAAGACGTGTTGTCGGCCTATAAAAAGGCGCTGGATGATTTTCTCTCCGATAACCGCCGGTTTTGTTATGAGCGCGGCGTGCATTATATTCCAGTCAGCAGCGCGGTGGGGGTGGATAGAGTGATATTCGACAGCCTTTTTGCGACGGGGGTTGTGCGATGAACTTTATCAACCCGTGGGGCTTGTTATTCGGCCTGTCCATACCGGCTATAATACTGCTATACCTGCTCAAGCAGCAACATGAGGATGTAGAGGTATCCAGCACGTTTCTCTGGAGGATGGCATTGAAAGATGTGCAGGCCAGCCAGCCGTGGCAACGCCTCAAGAGGAATTTGCTGCTGTTGCTCCAGCTTTTGGCCGCGGCCGTTATAACGCTTATGATAGCAAGGCCTTACCTGGCATCGGAGGCTCAGGGTTACGATTATGTGATCATACTGGATGTCTCGGCCAGCATGCAGGCCGTTGATGTCAAACCCAGCCGCTTCGACAAGGCCAAGGACGAGATAAATAAGCTGATAGACGGTTTGTTGCCTCAGGAGCATATGAGCATCGTAGCCGTTGATAGCAAGGCCCGCATAGCGGCCAATTGGTCGTCGGACAGAGCGGCGCTAAAAGAAGCGCTCAACAGCTTAAAACCGGTCAATGCTGCCGATAACATGGACGATGCCGTGTCGTTGGCCCAGGCTATGGCAAAGGAGCGCGCGAACGCACGCATTTACATATACAGCGATAAGCCTTATGGCTTTGACGATAAGGCGTACCAGTCGGTGGTCATATGCGGCGATCCGGTCAATAGGGCGGTGACCGGCGTTAGTTATACCGCATCCGATGATGGCATCGCGGTATTGTCTAAGATAATCAATTTCAGCGATGACGCCGCTTTATCGGTGGAATGTCTGGCTGACGGCAAGACCATAGACGTGAAGGAGGTCAATATACCATCCGGCAAGACCGCCGATGTTTACTGGGATGATATACCGGATAACGCTGGTATTATAGAGATACGGATATTGAATGAAGACGACCTTATGGTCGACAACGCCGGGTGGGTTACCATACGCGCTGCTGACAAAGCTAAGGTGCTGTTGGTGACCCAGCGCAATGTTTTTTTGGAGAAGGCCCTGAGCCTGCGCAACGATATAGACGTGTTAAAAACCACGTATGATGAGGCGGACGATATGAGAGGTTACCGGTTGTATATATTCGACGGCTATATGCCGGCAGAGACGCCCAAAGACGGCAATATGATTATATTCAATCCCAAGGGTGAAAATGATTTGTTTAAAATAGGAGAGACTTATAAGCCGGGAAATATCAAAGCCCGTGATATGTCGGCTTATGCCGATATTATGCAATATGTCCGGCCCGAGGGATTCCATATAGCCAAAGCCGTTCATATAGAAACGCCGCCATGGGTCGATGTGTTATTCGGCGACGAGACCAACCCGCTTATGTTGATAGGCCAACAGGATACCAGGCGTATAGCCGTATTTCCGTTTGATATTCACGATAGCGATATACCGCTTAAAGTGGATTTTCCCATTCTCATGCAGAATATATTGGCATGGATGTTACCGCCGGTGGTGAACAGCGATGTGCAGATTTATGCCGGCATGGATGTCGATATAAACCCATTGCCGCAGGCCGAGTATGTGGACGTTATTGCGCCGTCGGGAACGACCGCTGCATTGATGCCGCCTTTCCCGATAGCGCCTTTCGCTAATACCGACGAGGTGGGCGTGTATACCGTCGAACAGCGCTGGAGCGACGGTTCGGCTAAAGGCTATTTTACAGTGGCCATACCTGTGGAGCAAGAGTCCGACCTGACTGCGCAGGGCAAATCCTATGCCCAAGCGCCGTCTCGACAAACCGATGCAAAACCTGCATCGCGTACCGAGCTGTGGCCTTATCTGGCATGGATTGCTTTATCGATAGTACTTATAGAATGGCAGGTTTACCAACGTGGCTATTGATTTCATAAACCCGTGGCTATTATTGCTGACCATACCCGTTACAGCTTTTATAATATGGTCGTCCAGGCACGGCCGCCGCACAAGAAAAGACAGATATGCGACGATTATACGCATAGCCGTTGCGCTGCTCATAATACTGTCCTTGGCCGGTTTTAGTTTCAAGGTGCGCAGCGATGAAACGGCCGTGGTATTCGTGGCCGACCTTTCGGCCAGCATGGCGGCGGACAAGGATGCCATGGCTGACTTTATAAAGCAATCGCTGGAACTCAAGCCCGAAGGATTTCAAACCGGCATAATAGCATTTGGGAAGAATGCTTTTGTGGAGCAACCCATAGCTCAGGATATGGATTTCAGGCAATGGGAGACCATACCCAATGTCCATTATACCGATATTGACAGCGCTCTTCAGATGGCTGGCGCCATAATGCCGGGCGATACCGGAAAGCGTATAGTGCTTATGACCGATGGCAATCAAAATACCGGCGATGCCGTAAAACGCGCCAGGGCGCTGGCGCAGCAGGGCGTGCGCGTAGACGGTGTTTTCTTCGACAGCATGCCCGATCAGGAGGTACAGATAACATCGCTGGATATACCGCCGAAACTTTATGAGGGTGAAAGCTATGATATACGTGTGGTCATAGACAGCACGATCAATGTTTCGGCTACTTTGAGGCTGTATGCCAATCGCCAGCTCATAGGGCAGCAGGACGTGCAGATACAAAAAGGCGAAAATAGGTTTGTATTCAAGGATAAAGCCGATGCCAGCGGTATAAAGACATATGAGGCTAATCTTGAGGTAGACAGGGATGGCGTACTTCAAAACAATCAGATGGCGGCTTATGTGGATATAAAAGGAGCTCCCGTAGTGGCGGTGGTAGAAGGCCAGGAGGGTGAAAGCCGCGAGCTCATGAAGATATTGGAGGCGGCCGATATTAAAACGGTAGTGTATACGCCTCAAACGTTGCCGTCTGATCTGGAGGAGCTGCGAAAGTTTCAGGGGCTCATATTATGCGACGTATCATTCGATGACATCGGAGAGCAAAAGATGCCGGCCATAGATTCGTTTGTCAAGGTGCTGGGCAGGGGGATGTTGGTTACCGGCGGTGATAACAGCTATGCCTTCGGTGGGTATATGGATACACCGCTGGAGAAAATGCTGCCGGTGGATACAGATCTATCTCAAAAAGCCGATATGCCGTCGCTGGGGTTAGTGTTGATCATCGATAAATCGGGCAGCATGACCGACGGGCAGTACGGCATAACCAAGCTGGAACTGGCCAAAGAGGCTGCCATACGCTCGACCGAAGCGCTGCGTTCCTCTGATTCCATAGGCGTGATAAGTTTCGATGACGCCGCCTCGTGGGTGGTAAATATGCAGCAAGCCGATGATTTGAAGCAAATACAGGATAGCATAGGCACCATAAGGCCCGGCGGGGGTACCAATATGTACCCCGCATTGGACTTGGCCTATAAAGCGCTCAAAGGGGCTGACACTAAGTTGAAGCATATAATAGTGATGACCGACGGTCAGTCGGCAACCGGCAATTTTGAAGCCATAGCCGATCAGATAGCCGATGATGGTATCACGCTCTCATCGGTGGCTGTTGGCATGGATGCTGATAGAAACTTGCTGTCGCGCCTCGCCGAGATCGGCAACGGCCGCTATTATTATACTGATGAATTCAGCAATATACCTAAGATACTTACAAAAGAAACGTATCTGGCTACGCAGAGCTACCTGCAGAATCGTACCTTTTACCCGCTTGTAACCGGTTATTCGCCTATTATATCCGGCTTTGAAAAAGGCTTTCCTCCGCTTCACGGTTATACGGCTACCAGCCCTAAATCATTGGCCAATGTGGTGTTATCCAGTGACCGCTCTGATCCCATATTGGCGCAGTGGCAGTATGGGTTGGGCAATGTGGTGGCGTGGACCAGCGATCTTCGCGGCGCATGGACGCAGGATTGGCTGACATGGGATAAAGGCGCTCAATTCTGGCTCAATGCGGTATCGAGCATATTGCCGTCGGATGAACAGTCCGAGGGAATGATACAAGCGGAACGCGAAGGCGATAAAGGGCAATTGACGTTGACAACCGATGAAACGACGCAATCCGATGCCGTCGTCATAGCTCCCGACGGCAAGCAGCAGGATATAGAGCTGCAGGTCAGCCGTCCGGGGCAATATAGCGGCAGCTTTGATGTGAATGAGCCTGGTGTTTATCTGATTAGGGTACAGCAGCAAGAAGGCGATAAGATTATAAACGCCGTTGACAGCGGGCTTGCCGTCACCTATTCGCCGGAATATGATATACGGTATAAGAGCTCAAAAAGGCTATTGGAACAGGTGGTAGATCAGACCGGCGGCAGGATCATAGACGATCCAAAGCAGGTGTTTGCCGATGATGTCGAGCCGGTATGGAAGCAAACTGAGCTCTCTCCCTATCTTTTGCCGTTGGCCCTGCTGTTGTTCGTATTGGATATAGCGCTGCGGCGCCTTAAGATAGAGGCGTTGTGGGCCGCGCTGATGGCCAGGTTGCCCAAGTACCATAAACAGCGCCGTGCCGTTAAAGCCGATGAGCGGTCGGCTAAGCAGGCGCATAGCGATATTGACTCTGTATCACCGCTCGTGTCGGCGGCTGACGAAGTCAGGCCACTTGATGAGTGGCCGGAACAGGCGGTGGGCGCACAGATGGCCGATAAACAGCCGGCAGCAGACAAGCAAACGACTGGCAAACCCTCGCGTACGGATGAACAAAAGAACGACCAACCTTCGGACATAGCTTCTCGGCTTATGGATGCGAGGCGTACGCACAGGAAAAGAAGGCTGTAACGTGAGTATGCATCATAATCGTGCTATAATAGTGTATATGTATGCGGATAAATCGACAGAGAGGACGTGGAAGCTTGAATAAAGCGATATCTATAATTTTTACTGTTATATTGGTAGTAGCATTGCCTATAGCTATAGTGCTCACGTCAGTACAGCTCGTGGCGTTTAACGAGGATTTTTTCATGGAAGAATTTGAGAAATACAACAGAGCGGAAGCCACCGGTATGGATCGTGATCAGCTGGGCAAAGTCGTGCAGGCTTTTATAGACTACCTCAGCATGGAAAAAGACGAATTAAATATGCAAGTAGTGGTAAACGGGCGGGAAAGACCGTTGTTCAATGATAAGGAATTGATGCACATGGATGATGTGCGCGGCCTGTTTGAAGGTGGATTTGCTTTGCGTCTATGGGCTGTAATATTAAGTGCCATTTCCATAGCGGCCATAGGTTTGTGGGGAAACAGAAAGGGCATAGATGGTATCGCTAGGGCTTTAGCGTGGGCGTCCGGTGTTTCTCTGGCGCTGGGCGCTACTGTGGCGCTGCTTTTGGCTACTGATTTTGACCGCTGGTTTGTATACTTCCATTTGACTTTTTTTAATAACGACCTTTGGCAACTGGATCCATCCACTGATATGCTCATAAACATATTCAACGAGGGATTTTTCGCCGATGCGGCCTTCCGTATATTGATATATGCTTTTGGTACTATGGCTATTATACTTGCGGCATCAATGGCATTGATTGTGTATAGGAACAAAAAAGTTCCCAAGAATCAACGGTAGAGGAGACCTTGGGAACTTTTATCCGAATTTATGCCATGCGTTTTTTGCCAGAATATATATTATCATATATCTTCTCAATTTCATTTTCTTTTTCTATCATCTTATCCGAGTATTTTGGTTCTATCCTCTTATACTCGTACTGTACTATTGCTACTATAGCTATGACGGCTAAAATTGTTATAATCCACCACATCCAAATCACCTCCAAAATGAATTTTTGTAATCTAAATCCTGCATAATTGATGTAAATATTCTTTTTACAAAGACTAATTATATTATATAATGCGCTATTTAAAAGTCAATAGGGTATTACAGCATGAAGGAACGCTTGATGAATTATTCACAATATATTGATACAATAATGTTGTTATAAAAATAGCATTGTATAGAGCGGATCGGGCTTGGCATATTTCGGATTTATGCCATCGCTCATCTTATTGTATAAGCGTCTGAGCAGAACAGGCAGATATTGAAAGTGCCATATCAGCGGTTAAATTGTGAAATATACGTCTATAATAAGGCGTATATGTACTTATTCAGCGCAAGATAAGGATAGAAAAATATAAAATTATCAAAATTCTATAAAAAATAGACGAATCGATAATGAGAGATAGGGTACGGAGGCGGAATATGATTTCAGTTGCATATGCTGTTATAACGTGCTACTATTATAGCATATTCAAATAGGGTGGTAATGTTGTTATGCGAAGGAAACATGCTAAAAGGCTAAGGCCGTCGGGAGTCATGGTAGATATTGCCGTTATGATGCGGATATGGAGGAGGAGATACGGTGTTTGAAATCAGAGGCTTGAAATATAAAAATATTTTGGATATAGAGTATCTTGATATTCCCGATAAAAAAATTACTTGTATAGTGGGCGAAAGCGGCAGCGGTAAAACCACATTGCTGCGGCATTTGAATAACCTTATAAGCCCGGATAGCGGGCAGATACTTTACAAAGGCGTGGATATAGAAAGTATGAACCCTATAATTTTAAGGCGGCAGGTGGTCATGGCGCCGCAAACCCCTGTAGTGTTTCCCGGAAACGTTCGCTATAATCTTACAATAGGATTAATGTTTTCCGAAAAGCCTATGGTAAACGACGACGTGTTGAAACGCTGGATGGATTTGGTGCATTTAAATAAAGCCTTGGATGAGGATACGGATAAATTTTCCGGCGGAGAAAAACAGCGTTTATGTCTGGCCAGAATATTGGTATTGGAACCAGAAGTATTGCTGCTGGACGAACCGTCATCGGCACTGGATGAAGGTACTGAACATTTGGTGGTGAACAATATTGTAACTTATGCTAAGGATGCCGCTAAGATAGTGGTTATGGTTACACATAGCAAGTCGGTGGCCCAACGATACGGTGATGTTATAGTTACTGTAGATAAGGGGCGTATAAGCGATATGGAGAAGAAAGAAGGTGCGATATGATGAACGGCATAATTGATCTTGGCATATGGCAAATGCTATCAGCTTATATATTCGTGCTGATAGTTGTATGGATAGTGTGGAGCCGACGTATAGGGCGTGAGAAAGAAATCCTTATATCGGCTGTACGCATGACCGTTCAACTTATAGCTGTAGGGTATATACTGGCTTACATATTTGAGCATGCCAGCCCCATATATACTTTTGCAGCGCTTGCGGTTATGGAAATATTCGCGGTGTATAATGCGTATCAACGCATAAAGGTTAAGTTAAATACACGTCTTAGAAAGATAATAGCGGTTTCACTGGTATTAGGCACTATGGGAAGCCTATTGTTTTTCGTTTTAGGGGTCGTGCGCGTAAAACCTTGGTACAATCCGCAGTATTTTATACCGCTGGGCGGCATGATAATAGGCAATTCCATGACGGGCATAACGCTTGGCACCGATCGTGTGCTGGATGGTATGCGCACTAGAAAAGAGCAGATAGAAATGGCGTTAATGCTGGGAGCAACGCCTAAAATGGCAGCCAAACAAATAGGAGATAGTGCCTTCGAAACAGCTATACTGCCCACTGTCAATCAGATGATGGGGATGGGTATAGTGTTTCTGCCCGGTATGATGACCGGCCAAATATTGTCCGGCACATCGCCTCTGACAGCTATAGAATATCAGATAGCTATAATGCTGGGCATATTAGGCAGCGTGTCATTAAGTGTCATTTTGTTCGTTATATGGAGCTATAGAGCATTTTTTAACGAGAGAGCACAATTAGTAGACGATTGATAATTAGAAGTTAAAACAATAGCGATAAGCAGTATCTCGCTTATCGCTATTGTTAATATACAGGATTTGTTTTATTCAGCAAGATGAATGCAGTCTACCGGGCATACATCCACGCAAATAGCATCCTCGGTGCATTTATCCGGATCGATAGCATATATGCCATCATCTGTTTCATGAATAGCGCCCTCAGGGCATTCCGGTTCACATGCACCGCAAGCTATACAATCTTCAGGTTCTATGAAATAAGCCATTATAAAATTCCTCCCTTGTATATTGTTTATTTTTTATCATTGCCGCCATTATATCGTATTTTTAAGCTCAATGCAAGGATGAATTTATTTATATAAATAGCAGGCTACGCTATGGCCGCTGCCTTTATCTTCTAATAAAGGCGCCTTTTCGGCGCAGATAGGCATGGCCTTCGGGCAACGGCCGCAAAACTTACACCCAGGCGGCGTATTGATGGGGCTGGGTACATCGCCTTCCAGCAATATACGCTGTCGCGATGCTTCGATATCGGGATCAGGTATAGGTATAGCCGACATCAACGCTTGCGTATAAGGATGCAGCGGATTTTTATAAAGCTCCGAGCTGGGAGCTGTCTCCACTATAGATCCCAGATACATAACGGCCACGCGGTTGCTTATGTGTTTCACCATGCTCAGATCATGGGCTATAAATAGATAAGTGAGCCCAAGCTCATGCTGAAGTTGCTCGAGCAGATTGACGATCTGTGCCTGTATCGATACATCCAAAGCCGATATGGGCTCGTCGCATATAATGAATTGGGGTTCTATGGCCAAAGCCCTTGCTATGCCTATGCGCTGGCGCTGGCCGCCGCTGAATTCATGCGGAAAACGACTGGCATGTTCTTCGTTCAGACCCACCATCTCCAGCAATTCATATATGCGTTCCTGCCTGCGTTTGCCGCTATAAAGCCCGTGTATATCTATGCCCTCCGCTATTATGTCTCCTACGGTCATCCTTGGATTCAAAGAAGCGTAAGGGTCTTGGAATATCATCTGGACAAGTTTCGTATACTGCTTGGCGGCATTACCGCTCAAATGCACGACATCCCGCCCATCAAACCATATTTCACCATCAGTGGGTTCATACAGGCGGGCTATGGTACGGCCGGTAGTGGATTTACCGCAACCCGATTCGCCTACCAGACCGAAAGTTTCGCCCTTGTCTATATAAAACGATACATCGTCTACAGCCTTAAGCCGTGTATTATGGCCAGCGCTGAAATATTTTTTAAGGTGTTTTACTTCCAGCAAATGTTGTTGCTCTTTCAAGATCTCACACCTCCCAGCGTTACCGGTCGCTCTACTTTCGGAGCTTCGGGATGCAGCAGCCAGCAGCGTGCATAATGGTCTCCGCTTATTTGCATAGCCTCAGGCGACTGTTGTTTGCATATGCGCATGGCATACTGACAACGATCGGCGAAAGCACAGCCGGGAGGCGGCGCCAATAGGTCTGGTGGAGTACCGTTTATAGGTACCAGCGGCTTTTTTTCATCGCTGTCCAAACGAGGCACAGATTGCAACAATCCCCAAGTATAGGGGTGGCGTGGCTCGTAAAATATGTCCCTTAAATTGCCCGATTCTACAGCTTCTCCGGCGTACATGACCATTACGCGCTGAGCTATATCGGCTACTATACCGAGATCGTGAGTTATCAATATTATGGCTGTGCCGGTTTCGCGCTGCAGATCCTTCATAAGATCGATGATCTGAGCTTGTATAGTAACATCCAGAGCTGTGGTGGGTTCGTCGGCAATCAGTAGCTTTGGATTACATGCCAGAGCTATGGCTATCATGGCACGCTGCCTCATACCGCCGCTGAATTGATGAGGATAATTATTAACCCTATTGTCAGCATTAGGTATTTGCACTGTTTTTAGCATATCTATAGCGCGTTGCAGCGCTTGGTCTTTAGACATATGCTGATGTTTTATAAGCCCCTCAGCTATCTGTCGTCCTATAGTCATGGTGGGGTTTAGCGACGTCATAGGGTCTTGGAATATCATCCCTATCTCCGAACCCCTTATACTTTCCATCTGTTTATCATTGAGAGCCGTTATATCCCTATTGTCGAATAGTATACTTCCGCTCTTTATCCTGCCCGGAGGAGATGGAATAAGACCCATTACAGTTTGGACTGTTACGCTTTTACCACACCCGGATTCGCCGACTATAGCGAGGGTTTCCCCTTTATCCACATAGAAGCTCACGCCGCGAACGGCTTGTACCTCACCGGCATAGGTATAGAATGAAACGCGCAGGTCTTTTATATCAAGTAAATGTTGTGTCATATCTTCACCTCTCTTAACTGCGCATTTTGGGGTCTAAAGCATCCCTTAATCCATCGCCAAGAAGATTGAATGCCAACATGGTTAAGCTTATGAATAAAGCGGGGAATATCAACAGCCACGGTCGGCTGACGACCTGGCGTATTCCATCGCTGGCCAAGCTGCCCCAGCTGGCGTTTGGTAGCTTTATACCAAGCCCTATATAGCTTAAAAAGGCTTCGCTGAAAATAGCCGCCGGTATGTCCATCGTCATCTGGACTATCATGATGCCGAGGATATTGGGAAACATATGGCGGGTTATTATACGCCATGGACTGGCCCCCAAAGCTCTAGCGGCTAGTACGAATTCCTGTTCTTTAAGCTGCAATACTTGCCCGCGTACCAAGCGCGCCGTTCCTACCCATCCGGTTATAGACATAGCTATAATGAGCGTTAATTCGCCCGGTTCCATGACGATCATAAGCAATATTACGATTATCATGTATGGTATGGCATAGAGTATATCCACTATACGCATCATTATATTATCGGTTTGTCCGCCTATATAACCAGATATACCTCCATAAAGCATTCCGATTAGGATATCTAATAAGGCTGCGGCTATGCCTATGCGCAGCGATACACGCGCCCCCATCCACACTCTGACAAACAGGTCGCGGCCTAAGCTGTCCGTACCAAACCAATGCTCGGCATTAGGCGGCGAGAATACCGCATAAAGGTCCTGGTCAGAGAACGAGAATGGGCGCAAATGCGGGCCTATAACGGCCATTGTGACTATTATGCCGAGCACTATCAAGCTGACCATGGCCATTTTATTCATCTTAAGGCGACGCCACGCATCCTGCCAATAGGTCAAGCTTGGGCGAACGATACGCTGGCTTTTTTCTATATCAGTACCTACACGATCAAATAAGTTCGGTTCTATGGCCATCCTCTCACTCCTTCTCCCTAATCAGGCGTATTCTCGGATCAACGAATCCATATGCTATATCGACTATAAAATTCATGCCTATTAAAAGTATTGCATAAAAAAGCGTAAGTCCCATTATCAACGTATAATCATTTTGGTTAACGCTATTCACAAAATGTTTGCCGAGGCCAGGTATGCCGAATATGTTTTCTACTACAAAAGTACCTGTGGTTATGCTGGCTACCAATGGACCGAGTATGGTTACCACCGGCAGTATAGCGTTCCGTATGGCATGGCGCCATATTATAGTCTTTCTGGGAAGCCCTTTTGCTTTAGCCGTTTTTATATAATCCTGATTGAGCACGTCCAACATGCTGGTGCGCATCATTCTGGCCATGACAGCCAGCGTGCCTAAGCCCAAAGCAAAAGAGGGCATTATAGTATATTTAAAACCGTCCCACCCGGCTACAGGCAGTTTTATAAACGGTTTTACACCGAATATATAAGGTATTATACCGCCTTTTACACCGAATATATATTGTATTATACCGCCTATTATAAAGCTTGGTACTGATACACCCAATACTGCCACGAACATGGTAAAATAGTCCCATGTCTTACCGTGATTTATAGATGCTATGACGCCGAGCAGCAATCCTGCCGTTAATGCAAATATCAGGGCTCTTATGCCCAAAGAAGCGGAAACAGGAAATCCTTCTGCTATTATGCTGTTTACCGAGCGATTTTGTTGGAACATGGACATCCCAAGATCGCCCTTTAACAGATTGCCTATATATTTGCCATATTGTATATATAACGGTTGATCCAGCCCGTAGCGACGGTTCAGATTTTCTTCTATAGCCGGCGGTATGGGTTTTGCTCCGGTAAAAGGCTTGCCGGGCAATAAGTGCATCAATATAAAAGTCAATGTTACTATGACCCATAATGTTATAAGCGAATAGCCCAAACGTTTTAATATATAACGTGTCACACACTTACACCTCCTAACTGAATTTTAACTATACTAGCATAATGTGCTAGACGATATTTTACATAACAGAAGGTATATGCATAATCTGTGCATATACCTTCTGTTGAGAACTGATTTCTTATTTATCTAAACCGAGCTCTTTTATGCCTTCTATCAGAAGCTGCTTTGCTTCCTCCTGATTGTTATCCTTTATCAGGTCGCCATTCTCCTTTCGGAAGGTACCAGGTCCGCCTTTACCCGGCATTACATCGGGCACATAACCGAGAGCCGGCTTGGAATCATTCATAAGCACGTTTTTGACATATAGATTTCTATCCAGCGCGTAGGTTAAAGCCTTGCGTATCTTAGCGTTTTGCATTATGGGATCCTTGGTATTAAATTGCAGATACCACGAAGAACCGTCGGAGAAATGCAGCAACTCATAGCCCTCGTTCTTCAACTGATCCCTCTGATCGCCCCTTAGGCCAACCATATCCAATTGTCCTGAAATGAACATATTCACACCTGTGGT
This sequence comes from Mahella sp., assembly GCF_020054945.1. Taxonomy (GTDB): domain Bacteria; phylum Bacillota; class Clostridia; order Mahellales; family Mahellaceae; genus Mahella. Next base: position 18,046 of record NZ_JAIHAU010000003.1, on the reverse strand, counting down.
ATTGTCATTGATCATGACGTAATTTATAGTGTTGAGCTTTATGGCGTTTGCATTCCAGTAACCAGGATTCTTTTTCAACACCATTTTGGATTCATGTGTCCATTCGCTTATTGTCCAAGGTCCGTTATATATCAGGTTTTCAGGTTCGGAGCCATACTTATCCTTTACGCTCTCATAGAATTTTTGATTTAGCGGCATATACGTCGCAAAAGAGGTAAGCGTATCGAAATAGGGAGTAGGTAATTCCAAGGTTACCTCAAGAGTCTTCGCATCCAATGCCTTGACGCCGACCTCGTTTGGATCGGTTATTTTCCCTGTATTATAGGCTTCGGCGTTTTTAATAGGATACATTATATAAGCATATCCAGCGCCTGTTTCGGGATTGAGCGCGCGTTTCCATGCGTATTCAAAATCCTGTGCAGTTACGGGATCGCCATTGCTCCATTTTGCGTCTCTTAAATGGAACGTCCATTTCATGCCATCGGGCGATACATCCCACTTTTCGGCCATAGCAGGCATGGCTTTGCCGTCTTTATCCATACGCGTTAGACCTTCGAACACGCCGTTTATTACCTGCATAGATATAGTATCGTCGGTCAATTGTGGATCCATTTGCGGCGGTTCGGTTCCAAGATTTAAATTTATGGTGTCCTTGCCGTCGACAGATGTCCAGTAAAGGTCGAGGTCGGGACCTATATAACGCCTTACCTCATCCTTTACCTCAGGCTTTTTGACATAATCTCTGTAGCGGAAGTATATAGGACCGATGGGCATATCCTCCATAAGTATCTTTTCGGCCTCCAACATTGCGTCCATGCGTTCGTTATTGTCGGCGCTATTTTTGGCTTTTTCAATAAGCTCATCGTATTGGGGATTGCTGTAATCAGCTTCATTTAATCCGGAACCGGTAATCCACAGATCCATGAATGTCATGGGATCATTGTAATCAGGGCCCCATCCGGCGTAAACGATCTGATAGTCGCGACTCTGCATGCGTTCGCGGCGATTCTGAAACGTGGTGGATTCTATCTCGACATTTATGCCAAGGTTACGTTTCCACATCTCCTGGAATGCCTGAGCATCGCGTTGTGCCACATCGCTATCATCTACCAGGAATTTTAAGGTGGGCAGCTTGGCTACCAACTCCTCATAAGTTGGCTCTGATGCGGAATCATCCACAGCATTGTCTTGTTGTTGGTCGGGATTCTGGCTTTCGGTATCGCTGCAACCCACCAACAGCACGCTCAGCAGCATGATAGCTGCCAATGCTAGAGCTAGTGTTTTTATAGTTCTCTTCATGTTTCTCCTCCTCGAAACTTTTTATTAATTTATGAAGGCATGCATGATTAATTGCATGTTACTGCATAATATGCAATTAATTTACATACTTATGCATAATACTACTCATTATGCATAAGCAAATGTGCTTCCCTTCATCTTATGGATGATATTATATCATGGTATGAGCTGTTATTCAACTATTTTCAGCGATAAAGCAGTAAAGGATTTATATCATTGCATGCGCTGGATTTGCCGTCCACGAATCGCAGATATGTGATGAAAAATTTACAAATTGCAGCATTGATAGCTTATTGGCTATGTGTTATAATTAAATTGCCAGATGGAAGGAAGGTGAGCGCATCGCGATCTGTTTAAAAATGCTCATTAGAGAGCAGGAATATGAGTTGGACAAGTTGTTGGAAGATAAGAATAGCGATAATTTAACTTCACCTGAAGTGCTGCATCGCAGCAAACAATTGGATTATCTGGTAAACTGGTATATGAGGAAACAGCAAACGGAAAAGGGAAATAGTAGTTAATTTATTCTGGCGGATCGATGTCGTAAGGGGCATCGATCCTTTATTGTATAAGAGGAGGCGTTGATATGAAAACAGCAGCGATCATAGTAGCAGCCGGCAAATCCCAAAGGATGAACGGCGTGGACAAACAATTTTTAAGATTATGTGGTAAACCGGTTATAGCGTACGTGTTGGATGCGTTTCTATCATGTAAGGATATAAATTCCATTGTGCTCGTTGTGCCTGATGGCAGCATAAGCGTATACAGGAATTGGTTGAATGAATGTTACGGTTTCTATGGAGATATAGTTGTGACGGCGGGTGGACCGGAAAGGCAATATTCAGTATTAAACGGCCTCAAAGCACTGAATAACGAAGATCCGGATATAGTGGTCATACACGACGGCGCCAGGCCTATGGTGACGCCGAAATTGATAGAGGACAGTATAGAAGCGGCTTCAAAATTCGGTGCGGCTGTAGCTGCCGTACCAGTTAAAGATACGATTAAGCAATCCGATGGACAACATTTTGTAGAACGTACGCTTAGTCGGGAAACATTATGGTCAATACAAACCCCACAATCATTCAGATATGATATTATTATGCGAGCGCATACGTTGGCTATTGAACAGGGATATCTCGGTACCGACGATGCTGTGTTAGCCGAGCGTGCCGGCTATCGAGTAAAGTTATTTATGGGAGGTTATGAAAATATAAAAATAACCACGCCTGATGATGTGCCTGTAGCTGAAGCACTGTTAAGGTGTGATAGAACATATTCTGCCGATAATACGGTATATTCTTACCGCACAGGTACGGGTTATGATGTACATAGGCTTGTAGAGGACAGACCGCTTATATTAGGCGGCGTCAGCATACCTTTTGAAAAAGGTTTGCTCGGGCATTCCGATGCCGATGTGTTGATACACGCTATAATCGATGCCCTTCTTGGAGCGGCAGCTTTGGGCGATATAGGAAGGCATTTTCCGGATACAGATGACAGCTATAAGGATATATCCAGCATACGGCTTTTGCGCGAGGTTAACAGTCTATTAGAATCCAGCGGTTATACTATAGGTAATATAGATGCTACAATAATAGCCGAAGCCCCGAAGTTAACGCCGTATATATGGTCTATGCGGCGATGTATTGCATCTGGGCTCGGATTGGGCATAGGGCAGGTGAGTATAAAGGCCACTACAACCGAGGGCTTAGGGTTTGCAGGCAGGCAAGAAGGCATAGCGGCTCATGCCACAGCCGCTATATTCCGAATCGCGGGTGATGCAAATTGTTGATTGCAGCGCTAATGAAGCTGTGATATAATATTGCTCGAAGGATCTTCAGGGATAGGTGTGATTCCTTACCGGCGGTAAAGCCCGCGAGCTGTTAAACAGCAGATCCGGTGAAATTCCGGGGCCGACGGTTATAGTCCGGATGAAAGAAGGTATATTTGTGATGAGATTTATTCTATCCCTGGAGTTTAAACTTCAGGGATTTTTTATTATATCATAAGCAGGAGGAAATGGAGTGCAGCACGAAATATTTATGCAGCGCGCGCTGGAATTAGCCCGGATGGGGTGGGGCACCACCAATCCTAATCCTATGGTAGGCGCCGTTGTAGTCAAAGATGGCCGTATTATAGGGGAGGGCTATCATAAAAAGGCAGGAGAACCGCATGCCGAAATAAACGCTCTGCGCGACGCCGGAGATGCGGCGCGCGGTTCCACTGTGTATGTTACGCTGGAGCCGTGCAGTCATTTCGGTCGAACGCCGCCATGCGCCGATGCTTTGATAAAAGCCGGCGTAAAGGAAGTAGTAATAGCGATGGAGGACCCTAACCCGCGCGTGGCAGGCCGAGGCATAAATGCGTTAAGGCAGGCCGGCATAAAGGTGATTACGGGCATCATGGAACGGGATGCTTGCAGCCTTAACGAGGTGTTTATAAAGTATATAACATCGGATATGCCGTTTGTGATATGGAAGTGCGCTATGACTCTGGATGGCAAAGCAGCAACGGCCAATGGCGATTCTAAATGGATAACAAACGACCTGTCAAGAGAATATGTGCATTGGTGGCGGTACAGGGTATCGGCTGTTTTAGCCGGTATAGGCACCGTGTTGGCTGATGATCCCATGCTAACTGTGCGTCTGCCGCATATTAACATAGAGAAACAGCCTGTTAGGATCGTGGCCGACAGCCTTGCTAAAACGCCGCTTGACAGCAATGTGTTGAATATTGAGCAAGCGCCTACTATAATAGCTACATCATGGTCTGCTGATCCCGGTAAGATAGAGGCTTTTAAATCTAAAGGCGCTGACGTTATAACTACCGATGGTAAGGATAAAGTAAACTTGGTACAACTCATGCGGGAGCTCCATAAACGAGAGATAGACAGCGTGTTCATAGAAGGCGGGCCTACGCTTGCGGCATCGGCGATAGAGGAAGGCTTGGTGGATAAAGCCATGGTATTCATAGCACCAAAGCTGACAGGAGGCAATGGTTTATCGGCACTTGGCGGAAACGGCGTAGCGCGCATGGCCGATGCGCGGCGGTTAAGCGATGTGTCTATCAAACGTTTTGAAGACGATGTACTTATAGAAGGTTATTTTAGAGCATGAGAGGTGATGCTTTTGTTTACAGGGATAATACAGGAGATAGGTGCTGTTCGCCATATAACGCGTGGAGCACAATCTGTGCGGCTCGCGGTAGAGGCTCCCCAACTTATATCGAAACTACGCATAGGCGATAGTATATGTACAAATGGTGTATGCCTTACAGTAACCGATAAAGAAGGCCGTGTATTTTGGGCAGATGCCACGCCCGAGACGGTGCGGCGCACGACACTTTTTGAGTTAAAACCGGGAGATCCGGTCAACCTTGAGCCATCGCTTACACCCCAGGATTTTTTGGGCGGGCATATCGTAAGCGGCCATGTCGACGGCATAGGTGTTATAAAACAGATGCGCCACGAGGAAAATGCATTGTGGCTGGATATAACCGTCGGCTCAGAGCTGCTCTTGTATATAGTGGAGAAAGGGTCTGTGGCTGTGGATGGTATAAGCCTGACGGTGGCTGATGTAACTGACGATCGATTCAGCGTATCCATCATACCCCATACTGCCGCACAGACTACGTTAAAGGTAAAAAAAGCAGGTGATCGCGTCAATATAGAATGCGATATGATAGGGCGTTATGTGGCAAAGTTCCTACTCGGCATGAAAGTACCTGAGATAAAAAGTCACGGTATCGATGAGAATTTTTTGAGAAACAACGGATTTGTATAAGGAGGATATATGGAAAATATAGTATTTAACAGTATTGAAGAGGCTCTGGAAGACATAAGAAACGGAAAAATGGTAATAGTAGTAGACGATGAAGACCGCGAAAATGAGGGTGACCTGGTTATGGCAGCCGAGAAGGTTACACCCGAGGTCATAAATTTCATGGCAAAATACGGCAGAGGTCTTATATGCGTTCCTATGATCGCTCAAAGGTTAAAAGAACTGGACATACCGCAGATGGTGAATAATAATACCGAGCATCAGCGCACGGCCTTTACCGTATCGGTCGATGCTAAGGCTGTTACTACCGGTATATCGGCTCATGAACGTGCTCTTACCATAAAAACGCTGGTGGATCCAGATGCTAAACCGGAAGATATAATAAAGCCCGGACATATATTTCCGCTGCAGGCCAAAGAGGGCGGCGTGCTGATACGCGCAGGCCATACCGAGGCGGCGGTGGATCTGGCACGCTTGGCGGGTTTGTATCCGGCCGGTGTGATATGTGAGATAATGAATGAAGACGGTACTATGGCTCGTCTGCCGCAGCTATATGAATTTGCTAAAAAGCATGGGCTTAAACTGATAACTATAGCCGATCTGATAACGTATAGGCGTAAGAATGAGAGACTGGTGAAGCGTGTAACCGATCCTATACATCTTCCCACCAAATACGGCGATTTTATCGCTATAGCCTATGAAAGCCTTATAAATCATGACCATCATGTAGCACTTATAAAAGGTGATGTAAGCGATGGAAGGCCTGTATTGGCAAGGATACATTCCGAGTGCTTAACCGGCGATGTTTTCGGATCACTGCGTTGCGATTGCGGCGACCAGCTTAAATATGCTATGCAGCAAATAGAAGCGGAGGGGCGCGGTGTAGTGCTTTATATGCGCCAGGAGGGACGCGGCATAGGCCTGGTCAACAAGCTTAAGGCCTATAAATTACAGGAAGAGGGTAAGGATACGGTAGAGGCTAATCTGGCTTTGGGCTTTGATGCCGACCTTAGGGATTATGGCGAAGGGGCTCAAATACTGGTGGATCTAGGGATAAGAAAGTTGCGCCTGCTGACTAATAATCCTAAGAAAGTGGTCGGATTAGCGGGGTATGGCATAGAAATAGTGGAGCGCGTACCCATCGAAATACAGCCCAATGATGTAAATCGACGTTATCTTGAAACCAAAAAAGAAAAAATGGGTCATATATTAAATTATTGCGATATGGAGGAATAGACATGAAAGTATATGAAGGCAAACTAATAGGCACCGGTTTAAGGTTTGGTATAGTTATAAGCCGTTTTAACGAGTTTATAACGAATAAGCTCCTTAGCGGCGCACTTGATGTGCTGAGCCGGCATGATGTGAGCGATGAGGCTATAGAGATAGCATGGGTGCCAGGGGCTTTTGAATTGCCCATGGTGGCCAAGCGCATGGCCGAGTCGGGCAGATATGATGCCGTTATATGCCTGGGAGCTGTTATACGCGGGGCTACACCGCATTTTGATTATGTAGCCGCCGAGATGTCAAAAGGTATAGCACAAACGGCTCTTCTTACAGGTGTGCCTGTAGCCTTTGGTGTATTGACAACCGATACTATTGAACAGGCTATAGAAAGGGCGGGTACCAAAGCCGGAAACAAGGGCGCTGATGCTGCTATAACAGCTATAGAGATGGCTAATTTGTTGAAAAGTATATAAATTTTATAAATGAGGTGATGGTATATGGGTAGGATTTTAGCATCCTTCGTTATGCCCCATCCGCCAATAATTGTGCCTGAGGTGGGGCGTGGTGAGGAAGCGGCGATCGCAAAAACCGCGCGGTCAATGGATGAATGTGCGCGGCGCATAGCTGAGCTTGAGCCCGACGACATCATTATAATAACGCCACATGGTCCGGTGTTCAGAGATGCTATAGCGCTGTATTATGAAAGCAGCATAAGCGGTGATTTGAGCAGTTTTAGGGCGCCGCAGGTGAAGATTTCCTACGATATAGATAAACCGCTTACCATGGCTATAGCTGATATAGCATCCAGGTATGATATTACGTGTGCTTTGCTGGATGGTAGGGCTATGACGCGTTATGGCATAGATGATAGAATGGATCACGGAGCTTTGGTGCCGCTGTATTTCATTGAAAAGCGCTATCACGCGCCATATCTCGTTCATATTACGTATGGATTCCTATCATATGAGGAGATATATACCTTCGGCAAGGCTGTGCAGCAAGCGGTGGAAGAAAGCGATAAAAATGTGGTTATCATAGCCAGCGGGGACCTTTCACATAAACTTACGCCCGATTCTCCAAATGGTTATACGCCTCTAGGAAAGGAATTTGATGAGAAACTCTTGGATTTATTATCCAAAAGCGATGTGGAAGGCATAGTAAACATGGATAAGCGACTTGTAGAAGAAGCTGCCGAATGCGGCATGCGTTCCATTATAGCGATGTTGGGGGCATTGGATGGCTATGAATTTTCAGCCGATGTATTATCGCACGAAGGCCCCTTTGGCGTAGGCTATGGTGTTGTTGCAATAGAAGCAGGTAAAGCGTCAAAGAATAGGGAAATGCTGGGGAAATTAAGGGCCGAACATTTTGTTGGCATGAAACGCATACGGGATGGCGAGGATCCATATGTGGCATTAGCCCGGCAAACTGTAGAGACATATATAAGGCAAGGCAAAGTTATAAAACCGGGTAATGATTTGCCTGAGGAAATGTTCGCTAAAAAAGCAGGGGTTTTTGTATCTATTCATAAAAACGGAGAATTAAGAGGATGTATAGGCACAATAAACCCTGTGTATGAGAATGTGGCTTCTGAAATTATACACAATGCTATAAGCGCCAGCACACGCGATCCTCGTTTTGAACCGATAGGAGAAGATGAGCTGGATGCTCTCGAGTATTCTGTAGACGTATTAAATCCGCCTGAACCTGTAGAGTCTATTGAAGAGCTTGATCCTAAACGTTATGGTGTTATAGTGCGGCGAGGATATAGGAGCGGGCTTTTATTGCCTGATTTGGAAGGCGTGGACACACCGCGGCAGCAGCTTTCTATAGCATTGCAAAAGGCCGGTATAAGCCCCGATGAACCTTACACCATAGAGCGCTTTACTGTAGAGAGGCATAAATAAATGAAAGAAGCGGTATATTACGACAAAACGGACAACGATGCAGTTCGCTGTTTCTTGTGCCCGCACCGCTGTTTCATAAGGCCCGGCAAAGCCGGTGTATGCCGCGTGCGCCAAAATGTGGGAGGCCGCCTGATAGCGGCATCATACGAGCGTATTTCATCGATGGCGCTCGATCCTATAGAAAAAAAGCCTCTCTATCACTTCTATCCCGGCAGCTATATACTGTCTGTGGGTTCTACGGGATGCAATTTCCGATGTCAGTTCTGCCAGAATTGGTCTATAGCTCAACAGGATGCGCCGACCAAACGAGTATCATCCGACGAGCTGGTGGGTATGGGAGGCAAGGATGACAGTATAGGTATAGCATATACATATAATGAACCGCTAATATGGTACGAGTATGTGCTGGAATGCGCCAAAAAGGCTAGAACGCGCGGGCTCAAGAATGTACTGGTAACCAACGGGTTTATAGAAGAACAGCCGCTTATGGAATTGCTGCCTTATATAGATGCTATGAATATAGATTTAAAAAGCTTTAGAAACGATTATTACCGTAAAATATGCAAAGGCGGGATGAATGCGGTTTTGCGTACTATAGAAAAAGCAGCTGCAAATACGCATGTGGAGGTTACCACCCTTATAGTTACCGGTTTAAACGACAGCGAGGATGAAATGAACGAACTTTCGCAGTGGCTGGCATCGGTAGATAAGGATATACCGCTGCACCTTTCCCGCTATTTCCCAAATTATAAAATGATGCTGCCGCCGACTCCTATAGCAACATTACAGCGATTGAAAAATGTGGCCGATAAAAATTTGTCGTATGTGTATATAGGCAATATAATAGGTATAGATGACAACACTTACTGCCCTAGGTGTGGCAAACTGCTTATAAGGCGCGATATTATACCTGTGGTGACTGGTATAAAGGATGGTTGCTGCATACAATGCGGCTTAAAAATAAAGGGTGTTTTTGAGGAGGAAGATAGATGAATATAGTTATGCAATGGTTGGGACAGGCTGGATTTGTTTTAAATTTAGCTGACGGGGTGAAGGTATGCATTGACCCATATCTTTCGCATTCTGTGGAGAGTGCCGAGGGGCTGCATAGGTTGATGCCGATAAATATCCTGCCGGAACAGTTGGGCTGTGATATTATCATAAGCACGCATGATCATTTGGATCACTTTGATCCGGATACAATAATACCTGTTTATAATGAAAGCGATGCGGTATTTATGGGCCCCTCATCGTGCTTGGAACATTATAAGGCACTGGGATTATCGCCTGATAGATTTCATGTATTGGATCGCGGGCAGCAGAAAACGCTTATGGGGCTATCAATCAAAGCGGTAGCAGCCGAACACACATCCGGTAAATACAGCGATGCTATAGGCGTGGTTATAGATGATGGCACCTATGTCATATATCATACAGGGGATTCGGAGTATACGGAAGAAGTGGTACACGAGGTGGCCGGCCTGAAACCCGACGTTATGTTTGTGCCAATAAACGGAAGATGGGGCAATATGACAGCTCAGCAGGCTGCACAGCTCGTTTCGGCTGTGCAGCCTAAGATAGCTGTACCTATGCATTATGGTATGTTTGCGGAGAATACCGCTGATCCGCAAGAATTTATAGATGCCTGTGCGGGCATAGGATGGCATGGCACTATTATATTGCCTCATATGTTATGAAAAAGCGGCTTTTTGCTTTATAATCTCAAGTATCTCTTCTTTGGTCATGCCATCTAGCTGATATTCATATGCCTGATGAAGCAGATCGGAGAATTGTTTGCCGGGACGCAAGCCTATGGCTATAAGGTCTTTACCTTGTACTATAGGCTTTATTTTTTGCCCCGGAATGAGGTTTAGAGCGTCAAAGCGACTTCTGAGCCATTTTATATGCTCATCCGATACAGCACCGTCTTTTTTAGACATGGTATCAGCTTCCGACAATAGCAACAATTCATGATAATTTACAGAGTTGGCCAGCCTCCTTAGCTGGCCGTCTGTTACTTTTCCCTTTTGCTTATATAACAATAGAGGCTGCATATGATATTCCACCAATGGCAGCACGGCTTTTATCAAATGCTTGTGTTCGGTTATGCGATTAAGAAGGCTTTCGGCTACGCTCCTTCCGATTTTATCGTGACCAGTTGCGGATACCCTGCCATTTTTAGAAACATGTGTGGCTAGCGGTTTACCAACATCATGGCATAGTGCAGCCCACATGAGCACCTCGGGATGCATGCTCTTTTCTCGCAGATTGGCTGCATAATCTATCACCATGAGCGTATGCTCCCATGTATCGCGCTCGCCGGGGTGATATTTCGGGTCCTCGGGATTGCCTATGAGGGCGGCCAGTTCGGGATAATGTTGTATTAATCCGAGAGCAGGCATGTATTTGAGGCCAGCTGACGGGCTTCTTGCTTGTAGCAGAAGCTTTTTGAACTCATTATATATCCGTTCTTTAGCTAGCGCTGTTGTGTCTACATGCCTGCATAAAGCCAGGGTTTCGGGTGCTATAGTATATTCCAAACGTCCTGCGAACTGTATGGCACGATAAACGCGCAATGGGTCGTCGGCGAACGTATTATCATCGACATGGCGCAATACATGGGACTCCAGATCTTTTAAGCCGCCATGAGGGTCTATAAGCTCCATGGTAGACAGGTCTAACATTATGGCGTTTATAGTAAAATCGCGTCGGCGTGAGGCTTGATATATATCGAGATCAGGATCGACCGTTACATTAAAATCTTTATGTCCAGCCCCGGTATTTTCCTCTATCCTGGGCAGCGCTATATCTATATTATATCCGTGAGCTTTCAATACACCGAATTGTTTGCCTACCAGATCAACGTGCAATATAGGGTTTATAAGCCGCGCTATCTCTTCATAACTTAGTCCGTATACTTCTATATCTATATCTGTCGTGTACATGCCGAGGAGGCGGTCTCTTACTGCTCCGCCCACCAGGTAACACCGCGCGCCAGCCTGAGTAAGCCTTTTTACTATAACCATAGCCAGGCGTTCCTCATCCGAAGCATTGCCAAAAGTGATGGCTTTGTGCATTGAAAATCCTCCTGCCATATGATGATATATATAATATAGCACTGATGGAGGTATTATACAATACAGCCGCAATACACACCAATATTTTCCATGCTAGCTCTCTTATTGACAGATTGCGCAATGGTATGATACAATAACGCAAGTAGCCGCTCGGAAAAGGCTTTTAAAATTTTGCCTTATTTCGGCGAGACTGGTTAGAGGAGGTAGAGAACATGTATGCTATTATAAAGGCTTGCGGCAAACAGTATAAGGTACAAGAAGGCGATATAGTCGCTATGGAAAGACTGGATGCCGAGGAAGGTCAGACGATTACATTCGATGAAGTCGTAATGTTGTCGGACGCTGATGATGTCAAAATAGGCAAACCTGTTGTCGAAGGCGCTTCGGTGCATGCTCAGGTGCTTGAGCATGGCAAGGGCCCAAAAATAACGATTTTCAAGTATAAGCCTAAAAAGGATTATCGCAAAAAGCAAGGCCATCGTCAGCCATATACGAAAGTGCGCATAACTGCTATAACAATATGATATCGGTAAAATTCTATAAAGCCGAGGATGGAAGTATAAAAGGATTTTCCATAGACGGCCATGCAGATTATGGCGACGAGGGCAGCGATATTGTATGCGCGGCCGTATCCATGGTAGCTCAGACTACCGCATTGTCGATGCAAGAGTTGCTGAATATACCTATACGGCTTGAGATGGATAAAGGCAATATGATATGCCTTTTACCCGATGAATATGAGCGGTCGCGGGACGATGCGCAATTGTTGCTCAGAGCTATGGAATTGGGATTGAAAAACATAGAACAAGGTTATAAGGGTAATATTAGAGTTATCGAGGAAGGGGTGTAAGACCATGTGGAATATAGATTTACAGTTATTTGCTCATAAAAAAGGTATGGGCAGCACCAGAAACGGGCGCGAGAGCGAGTCCAAGCGCTTGGGTGTGAAAAGGGCCGATGGGCAGTTTGTTTTGGCAGGCAATATCCTGGTAAGGCAACGCGGTACCAAGATTCATCCGGGGCTTAATGTCGGTATAGGCAGCGATGATACGCTATTCGCCAAAGCCAGCGGTATAGTGAGATTCGAAAAGAAAGGCCGCGATAAGACTGTAGCCAGCGTTTATGAACAATCTGCTGTACAATAATTGCTTAAAAACAATGAGGTCGCACAGCTTGAGCCGTGAGGCCTTTAATTTTATGTATGAAAGGTGGTGAAGGCGTAGAAATATGTTTGTAGACAGAGCGAAAATATATGTAAAAAGTGGAGATGGTGGCAATGGCGCCGTGTCATTCCGCCGCGAAAAATACGTGCCTCGCGGAGGGCCGGACGGCGGCGACGGCGGCGACGGCGGCAATGTCATATTACAGGCTGATCAAAATATGAATACCCTTATGGATTTCAAATATAAAGTGCATTATAAAGCGCAGCGAGGTCAGCATGGTCAAGGCAGCAATATGCGTGGCAGAGACGGTGAGGACCTTATAATAAAGGTGCCTATAGGTACTGTTGTCATAGATGCCGAATCCGGTATGATAATAGGCGATTTAATAAACGATGGTCAACAAATCACAGTAGCTTATGGCGGCAAAGGCGGTAAAGGCAATGCGCATTTTACTACTTCAGTGCGCCAAGCTCCGCGTTTTGCCCAGGATGGAGAACCGGGGCAAGAAAAATGGATTATATTGGAGCTTAAGATGATAGCCGATGTAGGGCTTATAGGTTTCCCTAATGCGGGTAAATCGACAATATTATCTATCATGACGGCAGCCAGGCCCAAAATAGCTGACTATCCCTTTACAACGCTATCGCCTAATTTGGGCGTGGCTTATGCGCCGGATGGACGCAGTTTTGTATTGGCTGACATTCCGGGCCTCATAGAGGGTGCTCATGAGGGTACGGGGCTTGGGTATGAGTTTTTACGCCATATAGAGAGAACACGGCTTTTATTGCACGTGGTGGATGCATCTGGAATGTCTGGACGCGATCCTGTGGATAATTTTTACAAAATAAATGAAGAATTGCGCCTTTATAATGAGGAACTGGCTGGAAGGCCTCAAATAATATTGGCCAATAAGATGGATCTGCCGGAAGCGCAGCAGAATTTTGAGCGCATAAAAGAAGCAGCCGATAAATGCGGTTATAAAATATTTGCCGTATCGGCAGCTACGGGACAGGGTTTTGAGCAGGTAGTGTACGAGGTATTGAAAATGCTGGACAATTTACCAAAGCATGAGGGTTTTGTTTCCGAGCAAACAGAGGCGGTTTATGTACCCAAGCAAGAGTTAAATTATAATATAAAAAGAGACGGTGAGAATTATACAGTAGAAGGCAGCCTTATAGATAAACTGCTGCGCATGACCAATATAGATGACCCCGATTCGCTGGCATACTTTCAAAAGGTGCTCGAAGACAACGGCGTTTTCAAAGCGCTTAAGGCTCAAGGCGCCAAAAACGGCTGTACGGTGAAAATTGGGGCTATAGAGTTTGATTACATAGAGTGAGCAACGCTCACTCTATGGCTCTAATATTGTCTATATATTGAATTATCTGCTCCTTGCTGGGATATGCTCCGGCAAAGGCATAGCGGACGATACCTTCTTTATCGATTACATAATTAGCTGGTATACCTCTTTGCTGATAAATAGCCCATACCTCATCGTTTTTATCTAAAAGGACCGGAAAGGTATAACCGTTATCCTCCACAAACTCTCTTGCGTTTTTCTGGGCTTGTTCGCTGTCAGTGCCGCCTCTGAGTTCCACTGATGTGGAATTTACCGTCAGCACAACCACATCATCATCTTTATACTCTTCATATATTTCCTGGAAATAAGGCATTTCTTGACGGCATGGCGGACACCATGTAGCCCAGAAATTGAGCAGCACGATCTTGCCTTTATAATCAGAAAGCCTTATTTTGTTGCCGTTCAGATCTTCTAATTCAAAATCTTCTATAGGTGTATCCATCATACCTTCTAGCAAAGCTTCTTTTAATGCAGTTTGATTATCGGTATTCCCTTCGGTTGCAGGCGTTTCGGTTTGCTCTTGCGGTGACTGCGTATCAGCACCGCTCTGTTGATCGGTTATATCTTGCGGAACCGGATTTGAACCGGAAGAACATCCGGATATGACCACAGCCATCATTATTGTTATAAGCAATATGTTTTTTAAGTTTCTCAATTTTATATTACGCTCCCCTCTTTGTCATTATGTTATTTGAAATAATGTTTCCCATCTGCCGCTTATCATAAGCAGACCTATAATTATAAGCAAGATGCCGCTTATAATCTTTATAGCCTTCATATATTTATAAATGCCCTGCAGATATCCCAGCAAATATTCAAAGAATATCGCTATGAGCATAAATGGCAAGCCTAAACCGAGTGAATATACGGCCAGCAGCAATACACCCTGCCATAGGGTGGACGCATTGCCGGCCATTATCAGCACTGACGACAGAATGGGTCCTATACATGGTGTCCAACCAAAGCTGAAACCCATCCCCATTAAGAGCGAACCGATAAAACTCGGCGCAATGTTTCCTGTGTTCAGGCGCTTTTCATAATTCAGCCATCGTATGGGTATGATATCCATTTGGAACAAACCGAAAAATATAACTATAATGCCGCCTATACGACTGAACAATCGGCTGTTTTGCAATAAAAAACGTCCGAGGCTGGTCGCTGTTGCACCCAGCAGGATGAATATTATTGAAAATCCTATAACAAAAGCTAGGCCATTCCATATCAATGCTCTTTTAGCCTTGCCGTCTTGCGTTATATTGTCAATGGATTGACCGGTTAAATAGGTAATATATATAGGTATAAGGGGAAGGACACAAGGGGATAAGAAAGAAGCAAGTCCCTCAAAAAATACTACGACCGACGATAAACTACCGTTCAAATATACCGCACCTCTCATTATCAATTCCGACATAGTTATTTTACTACCCTCCCCTATGGGGTGTCAACTGGCTTGTCGGGATTATATTGGAGATATGTTAGCGCTTTGGCGGCTAACGCAGCATTCGATTGAGTTAATTGCTGTGATATGTCCGCTCTGTGTTTTAGAATTTCCATAAAGCGTTGCTGCAATACAGTACTTATATTTGAGCTATATGGGTCTACGCAATATTCTCTAAGATTCATATCGTCCATGAGGGCTTTTACTTTGGTATGGTAATTTAAGGCAATAACCGGTATGCTGTGCTTTAACGCCGATACTAAAAAATGAAGGCGCATACCTATGCATATATCCATGGATGCTATAGAGTTATATCTTTCTTCCAAAGATGCTTCATCATTTAATATATATGAATCTTTAGGAGCTATCATACGGTGTATGTTGTTATCGTTCAGAGCGAGATTAGACTTCATTACCTGGCATGGTATAAAGTAAATTTGATGTCCCATCTGTTTCAACCATTCAAAAAAATTTACAAAAGCCGCATATAATGTCGGCTGATTGTTACCGAAACACCTTAAATTTACTCCTATTTTCAAACCGGATTGATTGGTGATATTTACATCATTTTGACATAATGGCAAAGCCCATATAGCCTCGGGTATCTTTTCGGCTTGACCGGAAAAATATTGCATGAAGGCGTTCAAATTATAGCTATCGCGTACGCTTATACCTATGGATTTATCAAACAATTTTTGATAGTGCTTTATAACGCTTGGTGATATCACTCTGTCATCTATGCCCACGCGGTATATAACGTAGGGCGTGGTTACGGCGTCGCTCATAAACGGGAACCAATATTCTCCCAAATATACCATGCCACCTCCGCCTATTATCAATAAATCACAGCGATTCATGATATCGATAGTATTACCTTGCGGAAAATAATTGACACCTACAATTCGGTAGTCTACTTGACCTTCGATAGCCTTGCAATCGCTAAATACGATAAACTGTGTGTCATCGCCGTATTGTCTCTTCATATTATTCATTATTGCCTTAAGATTAAGCTCATCACCCAAATTATTGAAGCCATAATAGCCTATGATTCCTATCAGCATGATCAATACCTTCTTATGATACTTAAAATATCTTGAGCCCTTTGCTTATAAGTATGATGGGCATATGCTTCTTGCTGTCCTGCCGACGCTATGGCTTGCCGTTCATCGTCATGCTCAAGATAGTATCGTACCAGTTCAAGTGTTTGTTCCGATGATTTGGACCATACCAAATGTTTATAGTTTGCAAACAGGTTTTCAATAGCCGGAGTATGTTGAGTGAGATAGAAAGCCCCACAGCCTAGCACTTCAAAGGTACGCATGCTCATCATGGTCGGCGAAGTATTTACCGAATGCAATCCGAGCACTATTTTGGTGCTGGCATATAACCCGGGCAAACTTTTATAAGGCATGTAACCACCGTATAAGCTTTTATCTATGCTGAAACCGTGTGCCGGATTAAGCCACCAATCAAGCCCATATATCTTTATATTCAGGCCGGCGCTTATTATCGGCTCCAGTATCATCCGGCGACCTTCATTGCGGGCAGGATGTCTGAAGTAATTATTTCCCACAAAGACTATATCGTTATTTAAGTCTTTGCGGGGCGGCACTTTTTTGTGAAAATCAGGGTTGCAGGCGAACATAAGCAGATGCGCTTTTATGCCATGATGAGCGTATCGCTCTATGCATTCCAGAGCCGGAGTAAATACATAACGGGCTTTGCGGGCAAAAGGTAGCGATAAGCGTTCAAAATCTGGCGGGTCTTCTATAGCCCAATATATTAACGGTACATGCAAATCATCCAGAGCAGGAAATAATAAGGGATAAAGGCTATCACCGCCCTCGCATATCACAAAATCGGGATTATAAGCTGATATTATTCTATATAGCACCTTGTTGTCTTTCCTGTATTCATTGGTCAAATGTACAACTTTGACGCTATGACCTAGTTGACTAAACCCCGGTGCTAATCCATAGCTTATTATAGGGGCGCTGTTAGTAAATAAGAACCTCATAATATCACTCCAGATATACTATAATATATATTATAGTATATGCAATTAGATACAAAGTGATATAAAAAAGCAAGGCCCACAGCGATCTCAACTTCAGCCTATGCAGATATCTATGTCCACACCCATATATAGTCATTGAAACCAACGACCATATATGAGCATTGCGATACCTGCATAGACCTATGCTCGACCATCGATGATAGTTTATAGACCTGCTATGATCTTTCGACCATAGCAGACCCAGCGTCCGAAAGCACCATGCTAGAGAATGTTATAAAAAGCAAACATCACTACCATCGATGATCTTAGCTCGACCATCATACATATCTTATAACCCCATGATGACCGATAGGCCATCACAGAGCTAAGGCTGTATAAGCATCGACACATATGATGATCTTCCCGCCGGCTCATATCAGACCTTTACAAGCGATCTGATATAAACCTTTGGCCGAACATTGCAGAGCCATTTCAGTCCTGCAATGCTCTGCGCTCAACCGCTGTGAACCTTACGAGAAATATTATGTCCGAGCACGACGGCTTTATTCTATGAAATTTATGGAATAAAATTATCATTTGACAATGCATATGGGAAGTGGTATATTAATAAAGCCGTCGATGAAGGCGGGAGAAATAATAGCAGCATAAAAGGTCGAAAAAAGGGTATTGACAAGAGTGAGATAAACTGCTAGAATATAAAAGTCGCTCACGAGAGCGGCATGGACATTGAAAACTGAACAGAATGAAAAGAACACACAAAACGCTTTGCGGACCAA
>NZ_JAIHAU010000058.1 GCF_020054945.1 Mahella sp. | reverse complement strand
CATATAAAAAATCTATGAACAATATCCTATCATAAAGACCTTTAAATGTTTAGTGGCAAATTATCCCTTGGAATAATTTTTCTTCATGCTTTTGCCGTGCGCCTCGTCGGCACTGTGTTCCCCATCATAGTAATTATACAAGGTAGCGGCTGCCACGCGACTGACTATTGCGAGAAATGCCATAGCCGCGATATGCGGTTTTATTTTGCGAAAGCAACCTGAGGATATTCCCTCGATTATTACAGAAGCTATCGCTTCTTCTATGCGATGTTTCATATTCATAAACATTTCCATTATTTCTTCGTTGATTTCACTCGGCTGGTTTATGACCACTTTGGCTATTTCAGCATGTTCCCGCATAAAATCTATATTAAACCTCATAAAAGACGACAAAACCTCTTTAGCATCGCTTACCCCAGCTATATGCCGTTCTATCTCCGCTATATACATCTCTACGGAATAACGCATCATCTCTTGAAAAAGCACTTTCTTACTTGGAAAGTATTCATATATCGTGCCTTTGCCTACGCCCGCTGCTACCGCTATATCCTCCATACGAGCATTGTAAAAGCCTTCTTTTGAGAATACACGTATAGAGGCTTTTAATATATCCTCCTTACGTGCTTCCTCTTTGGCAGCCATATTATACCTCCCTGCCGTCCATAGGTATTATATTGTCGACAGGCTCATGATGACGGCGGCTGAATCTGTCGAACAGACTATAGATTACAGGCACTATTATAAGCGTTATGATAGTGGATAATCCAAGCCCAAATATCACCGTTATAGCCATAGGTGCTTCCATTTCGGCACCTTCACCTATGCCCAGTGCCAGCGGTATAAGCCCTAAAATGGTAGTAAGCGTCGTCATGAGTATAGGGCGCAATCTCGTAGGACCGGCCTTTATAAGCGCTTCTTCACAGCTATAGCCCCTATCTCTCAACTGATTGGTATAATCTATGAGCACTATAGCGTTGTTAACCACTATGCCCGCCAGCATTATAACACCTATATACGCAGGCACGCTCAGCGCCTTGCCTGTGATGAACAAGCCTAATATAGCGCCGCCGAATGCCAACGGCACAGAGAACATTATATCAAAAGGATGGATAAATGATTCAAACTGCGCCGCCATTATCATATAAACCAATATAATGGCCAGTATAAGCGCTAAACCAAGGTCGCTGAATGCATCGTTCAGCATCTGGCTCTGTCCGCCATAGCTCACGGCGTAGCCGCTGGGCAGTTTGTAGGCATCTACTTTGGCCTGTATATCTGCAGTCACATCACCCAACGCCCTATCCGATATATTTACGTTAACGCTTACTGTACGGCGCAAATCCTGACGGTTTATAGCTACAGGTCCTTCAGCTTCCTCCACTTTGGCCAATTCACCAAGCGGGACATTGCCGCCGGTCATAGTTGGAATCAAAAGCTGAGATAGCTTGTTTGGATCGGTTTTATAACTTTCATCGCCATATAATGTCACATCGATTTCGCGCCCTTCAACTTTATAACGCGTTCCCAGCTGTCCATTTATAGCGGATTGAACCGTCGACGCTATTGTAGCCGCATTCAAACCATATTGCGATGCTTTGTAGCGATCTATTGTCAAGCGCAGCTCAGGCGCGCCTTCTCCCACACTGGTAGTAGCGCTGGTTACTCCCGGTACAGTTTCTACAAGTTCTCTTATATCATCGGCAACATCAGCAAGCATATCTATATCATCGCCTTTTATATCCACCGATATCGGTGCTCCCATAACCGATGCAGTACCACCGCCTGCAGCATCATTCATCGATGACACCGTTATCTTAGCGCCTGGTATATTTTTGACCTGTTGACTCACCCATTCCACTATTTCATCGGTAGTACGCGTACGTTGCTCTTTTGGCGCAAGCGTAACGCTTATACTGCCAATATTTGTGCTGCCGCCGGCCATGCCGCCTACCATGGAAGCCATGGCGTTTCCTCCCACGGTAGTATATATAGCATCGGCTTCGGGTATGGTTTCGAGGATGCCTTCTACTTTATTTGTAATATCGGCTGTCTTAGTAGACACAGTGCCTTGTGGAAGTTCTATATTCACACTAAATTGCCCCTGATCCATTGGAGGCAGAAACTCATTGCCGACAAACGGTATCAACGCTATCATACCTATAAAGATTGCTGCTACTATAGCAACAGTTAAACCTTTATGCCCTAATACCGATTTGAGCACGCCTCTATAGAAACTATCCAATCCGCTCAAGGCTCTGCTTAAAAAGCCATCAATCGATGTCCAGACAGTTTTGCGCTTGGGCATATTTTCATCCTCTATTGTCACTAGTCGCGATGCCAGCATCGGAACGATGGTTATGGCTACAACCAATGAGGCCAAAAGCGAGAACGTAACTGTAAGAGCCAATTCTTTAAAAATCTCACCGGCTAAGCTTTGAACGAATATTATGGGGAGAAATACTACTACTGTGGTCAATGTCGAGCCGGTAATAGCCATAGCCACCTCTCCAGTGCCATCTATAGCCGCCTTCATACGCGTTTGTCCCTCTTGCCTGTGCCTATATACATTCTCTAATACCACTATAGAGTTATCCACCATCATGCCTACGCCCAAGGCCAGGCCACCCATCGATATGAGGTTCAAAGTCATACCGGAAAAATACACCAGTACAAAGGTTGCTATGACTGAGATAGGTATAGATAGTGCTATAACGAGCGAAGAACGAACATTTCGCAGGAACATCAGCAGTACTATAACAGCTAATATAGCCCCTAATATAGCATTATTCGCAACATTGTTTATGGACATCTTTATAAATTGCGACTGATCCAGCACCGGTATTATTTCCACATCGGGTAATTCTTGGCGCAATTTTTCCAATTCCGCATTGACATCGTCGGCCACTTGAACAGTATTAGCCGTGCTTTCCTTCTGCACTGATATGCCTATGCTCTCTTTGCCGTTTATTTTGTTATACTGGTTTACTTCTTTAAATGTATCGGCCACATCGGCTATGTCACCGAGCTTTACAGTACCTCCGGCCGGCGTGGGTATTGCCAATGCCTTTATATCGTCTATGCTCTTGAATTCGCCCATGGTACGGATCACCAACTGCTTGTCATTGCGCACCACCGTGCCTCCAGGCATATTAAGGTTTTCGGCTTTTAAGAGATTAGATATCTGTGTTATAGATAAACCGTATGTAGCCAGCTTCTCAGGCTGTACCGTTATGGCTATTTCACGTTGACGTCCGCCGGTTATACTGACCGATGCCACGCCCTCTATACGCTCTATACGATTACTTATAGTATCCTCCACCACTGCCTGGGCTCTAGATAGATTGCCGTCCTTGCTTGCTACCGAGATTTGCATGACAGGAAGCATTGTCGGATCAAGTTTTAATACCATAGGATTGGTTACGCCGCTAGGCAGCATGCCTTTTATGAGGTCAACCTTTTCCCGCATGTCCAACGCCGCAAAGTCCATATCAGTGCCCTGATTGAATTCCAATATTATTATGGAATTGCCCTCTGACGATATAGAGCTCACCGAGTTAACATTGGATACCGTACCCAATACGCTTTCCAACGGCCTTGTTACCATAGTTTCTATTTCTTCGGGACCCGCCCCCTGGTAAGAGGCTGTTACCGCCGCTATCGGAAGATTTATATTCGGCAAAAGATCCAGACCCAGCCGACTTAAGGACACAGCTCCAAGCACCAATACTATAGCTATTATCATCCATGTCATGACAGGTCGCTTTATAGAACCTTCCCATATCTTCAATCTGACATCACCTCTATTCGGCTATAGTGATGTCGGCGCCATCGGTCAGATACTGCTGACCCTCTACTATGATATCTTGGCCTACATCAAGCCCTTTCTTTATTTCTACCATTTCTCCATCATCCATGCCGATCTCAACCTGACGTTTTTGAGCCTTTCCGCCGTCGGCTACGTATACAACTTTGACACCGTTTTCATCAAGTACTGCCGTACTAGGCACCACTATAACATCTGTTTTTTTATCCACGGCTAATTCAGCACGGGCGAACATACCAGACTTCAAATAATTGCCATTATTATCGATTTGTATGCGAACCGGATAATTTTGTGAACGCGGATCCGGTGTCGGCGATATCATGGTCACCGTACCATTATATGTTTGATCAGGCACTGCATCGACCTTGATATTTACGCTTTGACCTTTTTGTATCTTAGATATATCAGCCTCGGCAATCTGTATATCAAGAAGCAATTTGCTCACATCTATAATATTCATAGGCGGTGAGGTTTGGGCCACCATCTCGCCTTCATCCACATTGACGGAAGCCACTATGCCATCTATAGGGGCATATATCTTGGTATTGGTCAATTGATGTTTAGCAAGATTCAGCGCCGCCTCGGCCTGCTTGAGTTGCGCGTTGAGAAGTTCGTCGCTTGGTATCTGCATCTTGGATGTAGCTATAGAGCTGATCTGCGTCTGCACCGCTTTTAACGCCTCGTTTACAGAGCTTAATCCGTTCTGGACTTCAGAGAGCTGAGCTTCTAAGGCGTCTATAGTGCTTTGAAGCTGGGCTTTTACCTGTTCATTCGGAGCAGATGCCAATTGTTTATTAAGATCGTTTATTTGTGACTGTAATTGCTTTACAGTATCATTTAATTGTTTTTGTTGCGATGTCAAGGAATTCTGCTGATCTTTAAGGCTTTTTTCCATATCGTCCAGATCTTGTTTTTTCTTTTTAGTATCATTCACATTTATTTTAGCTACATCATATGCCGCTTGAGCCTGATCTATTTGCGGCTGTATATCTGACGTATCAAGTTCTAACAGCAGATCTCCTTTTTTTACTGCATCACCTATTTTAACAGGTATAGCGGTTACCTTGCCAGGCAGCTTAGGAATTATCATTACATCCTGTACCGGTTTCAGCCTACCGGTATATTCCTTGCTGTTGCCTATACCACCTATGGCCACTTTCTGCACCGATACCGCTACCGCAGTGCTTTTTTGTTGATTTTGAGCCGAAGGCTGTGACTGATCACTACAGCCCGTCATCAATAGACCCGCCATAATGAGAGATGCGGCCGCTATTGACACCCTCTTTATACGATTATTCAAGTAAGTACACCTCCTGATAAATTAACAAATTAAATTGACCGACCGTTCGGTCGACATCGTTTATTATACATCAGCATCATTTTGTTGTAAAGCACAATATTTTACGCACATTAGAAATCGGAGGTCAGAAGTCAGATGTCGGGTAAGCTGCTCCTTCGAGAAGTAGTGGTATAAAGCCGTATGCCCGAGAATGCGGGAAAAGCTTGTCGGTGTTATTGACCTATTGACATGTTGTAATCACGCTGTTATACTTGAAACATAAAATAACTAGCATAAGCAGGTGCTCCGAAAGGAGATAATAGGGAACCGAGCGTAATTCTCGGGCGGTCCCGCCGCTGTATGCGGGGAATGTTTCTCACAATGCCACTGGCCATAGCGCCGGGAAGGCGGGAAAAAGGAGTCTTTTTATGACGCTATTGCAAAACACCTTATCCTCGATATCCTCGATAAACGAGGATGCCGTGGCCCATGCCCAGCAAAGGCTGGATTCACTTACCAAGCCGCCCGGCAGCCTCGGAGTATTGGAGGACATAATAAAACAATTGGCCGGTATCACCGGACAAACCATCCCCCAAATCGGCAAAAAAACCGTAATCATAATGGCCGCCGACCACGGCGTGGTAGAAGAAGGCGTCAGTGCTTTCCCGCAAGGGGTCACACCTCAAATGGTGATGAATTTCTTAAACGGCGGCGCCGCCATAAATGTGCTGGCACGACATGCCGGAGCTGATATAGCATGCTGCGATATCGGTATAGCAACTGATATAAACCATCCAAATCTTATAGTAAAAAAGATAAAATACGGTACAGACAATATGACTAAAGGCCCGGCCATGAGCCGTAATGAGGCCATAGCTGCTATAGAAGCCGGCATATCTGTGACCACCGCTCAGATATCTAATGGCTCGACATTATTGGCTACAGGAGAGATGGGTATAGGCAATACCGCCGCTAGTAGCGCCATATTAGCTGCTTTCTCCAATCGGCCTCTGCATCAGCTTATAGGCCGCGGCACAGGCATAAACGACCGTGGGCTATCGGCAAAGGAAATTGCGATACAAAAAGCCATAGATGTAAATAAGCCCGACCCTGCTGATCCCATAGATGTGTTGCACAAGGTCGGCGGATTGGAAATAGCCGGACTAACAGGTACCATTCTGGCCGCTGCTGCTCATAAAGTGCCCGTGGTCATAGATGGTTTCATATCCACGGCCGCCGCTTTGATAGCCGCTAAATTAGAACCAAAAACCATACAATACATTATAGCCTCCCATGTATCCGAAGAACCCGGCCATAGCATAATGCTGGATATAATAGGGCTGCATCCCATGCTCCACATGAAGATGAGGCTGGGCGAAGGCACAGGCGCAGCTCTGGCCTTTCATATTATAGATGCCGCTACGCATATACAATCCGAAATGGCCACTTTCGAGTCGGCCGGAGTATCCACCGGACTTTGATTGCCGCCGCGGATCCTAAGACTACCGCGAAACTCACCCTCTTATAACAGTCGACGGCAAAAGATTGATTATATTGGCTTTAGCCTGCTCTAAAAAAGCCGGATCGCACGGCTTGGTCCCGCAGATATACTTGTTGAGCACACCATCGCTATACTTATATGGCTGGAGCACGTATTTACGTGCTCCGGCTATGCAATTTGCTATATCTATGAAATCCTCCATACACATAAGATTTTGATTAACAGTGGTGCGGAATTCATATTCTATATCGGATTCCATGATTATGTTGATGCTTTTTTTTACATTGAATACATCCTCCTGCCGCGTCACAAAGTCGCCATATTTGGTCAAAGGCGCTTTTATGTCCATGGCTATATAGTCCAAAAAACCTTTGTTGAGCAGGTCTGCCAATACGTCTGGCCTGGAACCGTTGGTATCCAGCTTTACTGCAAACCCTTCATTTTTAACAGAAACTATAAAGCCCTCCAAACCGTCCCACAGCGTCGGCTCACCACCGGTGATACATACGCCATCCAGCAAATGACGGCGATGCCTTAAATAGTCTAAAATATCATCGACTGTCCTGAGAGGTGGTTGTACCTTTATAAGCGAGCTGTTATGGCAGTATGGACATCGAAAATTACAGCCGCTGACAAATACAGTAGCAGCCACTTTCCCCGGGTAATCGGCCAATGTTACCGGCATGAGGTCGTATATCATACCACGAATTCCTTGCGGTCGGCGAATTCCTGGCGTTTGCCCTTGTTCCAGCATTGCACCGGTCTGTAGTAGCCCACCACTCGGCTGTATACCTCGCACTCTCCGCCGCAATGCGGGCATGTAAAGTGCTCACCTGACACATATCCATGGTCGGGACATATTGAAAATGTCGGCGTTATCGTATAATACGGTATCCGGTAATTATAAGCTATCTTCTTTACCAGAGCTTTGCACGAATCCACATCGCTTATGCTTTCGCCTATAAAACCATGCAATACTGTACCGCCTGTATACTTGCACTGCAATTCTTCCTGGAGATCCAAAGCAGTGAATATATCATCGGTGAAGTCAACGGGCAATTGAGTTGAATTTGTGTAGTACGGCTCTTTGTCGCCGCATGTTATTATATCAGGATATAATGCCTTATCCTTTTTAGCCAGGCGATAGGATGTGCCCTCGGCAGGCGAAGCTTCCAGGTTGTACAGTATATCGGTCTGTTGTTGATATTCCTCCATTCTTTCGCTCATGAAATCCAATACCTTCAAAGCGAATTGACGGCCTTCTTCCGAAGTTATATCACAACCTATAAAATTGAGAAGCGCTTCATTCATACCGATCAGTCCTATTGTGTTAAAATGGTTCTGCCAATATGATCCGAATCTTTTATATACGTCCATCAAATAGAAACGCGCATATGGGTAAAGGCCCTCTTCTGTCATCTTCTCGAGTACCTCGCGTTTTGTATCAAGGCTAGTCTTGGCTATATCCATCATGCGGCCCAATCTGTCCATAAATTCATCTTCGCTTTTGGAAAGATAGCCTATACGCGGCATATTTATCGTAACCACACCTATGGAACCGGTGAGCGGGTTAGCCCCGAACAAACCGCCGCCGCGTTTCTGTAACACACGATTATTAAGGCGCAAACGACAGCACATACTCCTTACGTCCTCGGGTTTCATATCGCTATTTACGAAATTGCTGAAATACGGAAGGCCATACTTGGCTGTCATCTCCATGATTTTCTCCACTACCGGACTATCCCAGTCAAATTCCTTGGTAATATTATATGTTGGTATAGGGAAGGTAAATATGCGGCCGCTGGCATCGCCTTCCATCATAACCTCAGCAAAAGCGGTATTTATCATATCCATTTCATGTTGGAACTCGCTATACGTTTTATCCATCATTTTGCCGCCGATTATAACGGGTTCATTGGCCAATATACCAGGCACCACAAGGTCCATTGTAATATTGGTGAACGGCGTCTGAAATCCGACGCGCGTAGGAACATTTATATTAAATATAAATTCCTGCAGCGCCTGTTTTACCTCGTTATAACCTAATCCGTCATAACGTACGAACGGCGCCAGATACGTATCAAAACTGGAGAACGCCTGTGCACCGGCCGCCTCCCCCTGCAATGTATAGAAAAAGTTCACTATCTGACCTAAAGCCGTTCTGAAATGCTTGGCCGGACGGCTAGCTACTTTTCCATCCACACCGGTAAAACCGCTTATCAATAAATCTTTGAGATCCCAGCCACAACAGTAGGCTGAGAGCAAGCCGAGATCATGTATGTGCAAATCGCCATTGACATGAGCATCGCGCACCTCCGCCGGATAGATTTTGTTAAGCCAATAGGACGACGTCACAGTAGTGGATATATGGTTATTTAATCCTTGGAGCGAATATCCCATATTGCTGTTCTCATTGATACGCCAATCCATCTTGCCTATATACTGGTCAACCAGATCTTCTACATCAAGCAGCGCTTTCTTTATCTCGCGTATATCCTGATGTTGTTTGCGGTATAATATGTAAGCTTTGGCCGTTCTAGCATAACCCTCTTCTATAAGGACTTTTTCCACTATATCCTGGACATCTTCCACCGAAGGTATGTCGCCGTCAAACCTTTGAAGCAGCATATCCACTACTTTATCGGTAAGGCGTATGGCTATACTGCGATCACTACCGCCCACCGCCTGTGCGGCCTTGAATATGGCATCCTCTATCTTATTGCGTTGAAATTCCACGATACGGCTATCGCGCTTTTTTATAAATGTTATCATAAGTCCACCCTCCAGTATATGCATACTATATATAGTACATTATTTAATGTGATATACTATATATATTATTATAGCACCTTATACTGTGGTTAGCAAGAATAATTTTTCAACACTGCAATTCGTAATATGGCAAATTCAGCGCCTGCAAAGATATAAATCCTACGCCCGCTATAGGCTTGACATATATACCTCGCTACGGCTGTGAAGCTGGACCACTACGCAATCA
>NZ_JAIHAU010000057.1 GCF_020054945.1 Mahella sp. | reverse complement strand
CTTTGTAAGTACAAGACTACTTTTAATATCATCATAATCGTCGGGTGACCACGGAATACCGACCTCATAGAATTCCTTTCCGTCAGAATTTACCGCATATCTTTTCGCGAAAGCGGCTTCATGTACGTAAATCTTCGGGAATCTTTCCACTTTTGGGAAATAGACCAATCCGCTGCAATGGTCATAATGGCCGTGGCTGAGCACAACAAAGTCGGTTTTATTCAAATCCACGCCCATCCGTGCAGCGTTGTGGCAATAAACATCAGATTGACCAGTATCAAACAAAATATTAACTTTTTCATACTCAATATAGATTGATAAGCCATGCTCCGCAAGAAAACCTCGCTTTTTCGTCCTGTTATCCGTAAGGATATATATTTTCATACATTTAACAGCTCCTTAATCATCAATGATAAAATTGTGGGCTTATGCCTACAACAACCATTTTAGTGCAATTATGAGCATATGTCAATATGTTTGGCGGATGAAAAGGGGTTTGTTGGGATGAAAGGCGGCGATAATCGATATGGCGTTGCAGCAAGTCATGGTTTGCTGCGTAAACATCGAATTCAAGGTTAGGACATCAACCCTTGCGGGAGAAAGCGTAAAACCTGCTTTGTCAGACGTCCTTCGATGATCCAGAATCCCACGAATTTATTCTTGGGGGTATGTCAACTCAATCTGCAATTGCTACAGTATCCGTAAATTTTCATTGATTTATCGGCAACCTCAAATCCTTTGTCTTCTAAAATCCGGTTTTTAAATTCTTCAGCTATGCTATCGTCTAATTCCTCCAATTGTCCACATTTTAAACAAATTAAATGATGGTGCATTAATTTATTATACATTACCAACTCATACCGTGCCGGTGAATTTTCCATCGATAACCTTGATACTATACCAATTTTTTCAAATAGTTCCAATGTACGATATACCGTGGCCAGCCCTATCTTTTTATCATTATCTTTTGCTGTAAGAAGCTCATAAATATTCTCGGCTCCAAGGTGATGTCCTCTGCAATTGTATAAGATCTCCAATATAACCTTTCTTTGAGGTGTAATCCTCAAATTATTTTCCTTAAGCAAACGATAAAAATAGTCAAGCAAATCAGCTCACCTCTTTTAAATCAAATTTCATTTGCCAATGATTAAAGCATGCGCGGCATGAAATTGCAAAATATGCATTCAACATCCACTCCGGATATACTGCTAACCATTTCAGCTTTACGTTATTTCCGCCGCCACATGATCGGAAGTATCACAGGCAATCGTTCCGCTTTTTACTTACCTTAGCAGTTATAGACATATCTCCCTTGATAAACACCGTCACAGCATACCATAAAATATAGTTATTAGCTTATATCCACAACTATATTAACTCTATTATGAGCATATGTCAATAATAATATAAAGAGGGCAGCCCATTTAGATTAAATAGCATTAAGGATAGCAACTATATTAAATCAGGGGATATTTTAACGATCTCTATTTATGAAGATTTAAAACAGCATGCACAATAATAAAGGCCGGAAATATTGATTTTCCGGCCTTTTCTGGTGCGCCCGAGACGAATCGAACGTCCGGCACGCGGTTTAGGAAACCGCTGCTCTATCCGCTGAGCTACGGGCGCATCTATACTTATATTATAAAAGAAAACTTTTTAATATGCAAGTGTTATAAAACATCTGATTTAAACTATGTTTTACATCCATGCCATTCTTAACCGCGTTTTTTGGCGCAAAAAAGCGATAAGCTTTTATAATTGCTCACCGCTTTGCTTGTTATACTATCTATCTTATAACCCTTTTAGCCTGTATGTAATGGCTCTTATACCATGATTCATTTAAGCTGTTTACCGATACCTTGCGACCGGGATTGGGTGCGTGTATAAATTGATTGCCGCCTATGTATATGCCCATATGATAACCGCTGCCGCTGCTTTTGAATACTATCAAATCTCCAGGTTGTAAATTGCTTTTTGACACCGTAGGCGCATAGCTGCCAAAACCTTGTCCGCTGGATGTTCTGGGTATCGAATAGCCGAATTTTTTATATACATAGTATGTAAGACCCGAACAATCGAAAGCGTTGGGCCCTGCCGCGCCATGTGCATAAGGCTTGCCCAATTGTTGTTTGGCAAGCGCCACTATCTGCGATGAAATCGAAGATGAACGCGATGAAGATGTGACTTTAGAAACAGGCTTAGTTTTCGTTATGTACTTCGAAGATGCCCATCCGTTGTAATTGCCATATTTCACCTGACTCCAGCCATTTTTTTCAGATGATATGGTCACTTGGCTCCCTTTAGGCATAACCGTTATCCTTGCGCTCGATGTACTCGGAGACTTACGCAGTATCAAACCACTGTTGGCTGTTATCCATCCCGGCACAGTCGCAGTATTACTTCTAGATGCTGTCGCAGTGCTACTCGATGATATTTTTACGTAATCTGCCGACATCCAACCTGCTTTCCCATTAAAAACGACATTGTACCAATTGCCGCTCTTATCTTTTACAGTAACTTTATCCCCTTTATAAGCATGGGTCAATATACTCGAAGATGTATTTGGCTTGGATCGAAGACGAACACCGCTTCCGGTTACGGTACCTTGTGATGCTGCCGCAGCGCTTGTACCAAAAACGCTGCTGAAAATAAAACCTGCGCTTATAACAGCCGCCGTTACAGCTTTTTTATAATTATTCATTTGCGTTGAACACAACTCCTCCTACGTTATTTCGCTTCCGAGGTTAGTTGACGGGTTCGGGAACGAAGGATTCCCTACCTTTAAAAGGATTCACCCCACCAAAAGTTCCCCCGTACCCTGCTATACGCAGGGATTCAGCCAGTTGTCTCTTCCATCAATACGTATAATTATATTACGCTGCATAGAGCTCGTCAAAGCTCAAATTCGGGCGTTTAAGTCGATTATCTTCATTTATCTCGCCTATTATACGTTTTACTAATTATTAAGCAAATATTAAGAAATCATTACATAAATTAATAAAAAATTAACCGGGCAATCGCCCGGCCTATATATCAAGGTTTTTCACAAGATGCGCGTTGTTGGCTATAAACTCCCTGCGCGGCTCCACATTATCGCCCATTAGTATCGTAAATATCTCATCTGCAGCTATGGCATCCTCTATGGATACCTTCAACATGGTTCGCTTAGCCGGATCCATGGTGGTATCCCACAACTGCACCGGATCCATCTCTCCAAGTCCTTTATATCTTTGCACTGTTATACCGTCGCGCCCTATCTTGCCTAATAAATGTTCCAGCTCTCTATCTGAGTATATATAATACTCTTTTTTCCCTTTCTCAACTTTATACAGCGGCGGCTGGGCTATATATACATTGCCGTTTTCCAACAGCGGCCGCATGTACCTATAAAAGAACGTGAGCAGCAGTGTCCTTATATGGCTGCCGTCCACATCGGCATCTGTCATGCATATTATGCGCTCGTATCGCAGTTTGGATATGTCGAAGTCCTCGCCTATGCCTGCACCAAAGGCCGTTATCATGGATTTTATTTCTTCATTGGACAATATTCTGTCCAAACGCGTTTTTTCTACATTCAATATTTTACCGCGCAAAGGCAATATAGCCTGGAAACGCCTGTCGCGGCCTTGTTTAGCCGACCCGCCGGCTGAATCGCCTTCCACTAAAAATATCTCGCACAGCTTGGGGTCCCTCTCGCTGCAGTCAGCCAATTTACCCGGCATCGACACGCTTTCCAGTGCGCTCTTGCGTCTGGTAAGTTCGCGCGCTTTGCGAGCGGCCTCTCTCGCTCGGAATGCGCTTATGGCCTTTTCTATTATGGTCTTGGTTACGGACGGATGTTCTTCAAAATACGTGCTCAAACCATCCGATACTATACTGTCCACAATGCCTCTGACCTCGCTGTTGCCAAGTTTCTCCTTGGTTTGGCCTTCAAATTGTGGATCGCTTAGTTTTACGCTGATTATAGCCGTTAACCCTTCGCGCACATCATCGCCGGAAAGGCTGGGTTCGTTGGGTTTCAGCATATTAAGTTTCCTGGCATAGTCGTTTATAACCTTGGTCATAGCCGAGCGAAAACCGCTCAGATGGGTGCCGCCTTCCGGCGTTTCTATGTTATTGGCAAATGCATAGACGCTCTCGGCATAACTGTCATTGTATTGTATCGCCACTTCCACCTGTACATCGTCGCGCATACCGGAAATATATATAGCTTCTTTATGAAGAGGACTTTTATTCTTATTCAGATACTCTACGAATGAGACTATACCGCCTTCGTAATGGAATTCCTCTTTCTTCTCATCGCGCTCATCTATCAATATTATGGTTACTTCTTTATTTAAAAAGGCCATTTCCCTAAATCTATTGCGCAATGTATCATAATTATATTCCAATTCTTCAAATATCTGATAATCGGGTTTGAATGAAATCGTCGTTCCGGTTTCATCGGTATCGCCTATCATCTCGAGGTCAGTTACGGGTTTTCCTCTTTCATAGCGCTGGCGGTATATATGGCCGTTTTGTTTGACCGTAACTATCAGCCATTCTGATAATGCGTTGACCACCGACACACCGACGCCATGGAGTCCTCCTGACACCTTATACCCGCCGCCGCCGAATTTGCTGCCTGCATGTAGCATGGTCAACGCTACTTCCACGGCCGATCTGCCTGTCTTGGGATGTATACCAACCGGTATGCCTCTGCCATTATCCTCTACCGTTATCGAGTTATCTTTATGAATAATAATCTTTATTGTATCACAAAAACCTGCCAGCACCTCATCTATACTGTTGTCCACAACCTCATATACAAGATGATGAAGCCCCCTGGAACCGGTGCTCCCTATATACATACCCGGCCTCTTTCTGACCGGCTCTAATCCTTCTAATACTTGTATTTGCGACGCATCATAAGCTCCGCTTTCAGCCAATATTATCTCACCTCTTTGTAATTATTGTCAAAATATACATTTTGATCAGTAGCCATTCGTCTAGCCAATGTGACTGATGAAATCGGCGACATATATATCGCATTTCTACCGTCTATATCGGTTATTATCAAGGATTTCGGTTTCTCGTCACCGAATGCGTCCTCTATAAAACCTTCATCTTTCGCTATTTTTAAAAACTCGATGTTGCATTCCGCAGATTCTATGATATCGAGGTTTATTATAGCTATTATATTTTTAGTGGGTACAACCACATCGCTGCCTATATGCATTATCATGGCATTTCTCCTTAATAAGTGCTGGTATTATTATACCACATTTACGCCTCCGTAGCCAGCATGTTGTATCGATACCTGTCCGTTCTCGACATAGAAGAATGTTTTTTTGTCATATTGCTCCAAATAATCCGATTTCCGGATACATGTCATCATGGTCTGGTATCGTTTCATATACGACATCAGCATATTTTGCCTCATTATATCCAGCTCAGACATAACATCGTCGAGAAGCAGCACTGGAGGCTCGCCTATCAGATCTTCGGTAACCTCCAACTGCCCGAGTTTCAACGATAGTGCAGCC
The DNA here is from genome assembly GCF_020054945.1 of Mahella sp. GTDB lineage: Bacteria > Bacillota > Clostridia > Mahellales > Mahellaceae > Mahella. The sequence continues at coordinate 4,103 of NZ_JAIHAU010000057.1, read as the reverse complement.
GTCCTCTGCTGGCCTTGCGACCCGTAATAGCGCATATCCATGTCATTTACCAATATAATAATATCATCTCTATGAGGACCTATAGTGGTGGTTCCCATATTGATATCTGCATCAAGGCGCTGATTCAAAGCGTTTATAAAGTTTTGCTTTATATCGCCGCTAAGGTTTAATGTACTTTTATATCTTAACTTCAGGCTTTCTTTATGATCGGTTATATACCTATGTATATCCGAAACTTCGGCACATATCTTATCTGCAAAAGATAATCTCTGTTCCAGAAGTCCGGCACCTATATATGCCAGTTGTTCGTTCCATACGGCAAGAAGATCTCGCGATGCGTGACCATATTTTATATCCTTTAACGTCTTATTTCTGTTCTCCAAGACTTTATAATATTTTTGGAGATTATACAGATAATCCGGTTTTATCTGGGATATAAATATATCGATGAAACGCCTACGCTCATCCGGTCCTTCTTTAACCAATTTCAAATCTTCGGGTGAGAATATAACAGCGGTTATGATACCCATCAACTGGGCTATGCGGTTTATATATTTACCGTTGACTTTTATACGCTTAGAACCGTTTTGAGGTATCATCATATTTACATCGGTTTGGCCATCCTTCCGGATAACCTTGATGTTTATGAAAGCATCCTGCGCCCCTTGCCTTATCATATCTTTATCGCGCGATGTCCTGTGAGATCGGCCGGCGCTTGTAAGGTATATCGCCTCCAATATATTGGTCTTGCCTGCGCCGTTATCTCCCCAAAATATATTTACACCAATATTAAAGTTTATCTTAACGTTATTATAGTTTCTATAATCAGTTAACGTTAATTCTTTAATATACAATACCCTTACCTCTTATCCCATTCTTACGGGCAGAATCAAATACAAAAAGCTTTTGCCCTCTACCGGTTCTATTATGCACGGGCTTACATCGCTATTAAACTTCATCAATACTTGTTCGTCATCTATCACTTTAAGCGGATCGGTTAAATACCGGCCGTTAAATGCTATTTCTATAGCAGAACCGTCGATATCTATAGGGATATCTTCGTGTACCTTACCTATATCAGCATTTGATGTGAGGACCATTCCACGTTCCGATATGCTCAGCTTGATCAAGGAACTTTTCCCTTCCTTAGCCACTAGCATAGCGCGTTCGGTAGCGCTCAACAAGTCAGCTCTGCTTACCGTAATCGTGGTCTTGGTTTCAGATAATTCCGGCATCAATATATCCTCATAGTTTATAAATTTGCTGCTCAATAGTTGAGCGGTCATTACAGTACCGTTTATACTGAAGGCGGCTCGTTTGTCGTCTATCTTTATATTCAGATTTTCTTGAGCAGATGGTAGTATCCTCATCAGTTCCATCAGCGCTTTACCTGGTATAACGGCCTCGAACTGGCGATCGGGTATTTCGTCTATATCTTCATAACGTATGGATATTCTGTAACCATCTACCGATACCAACATTATTTTATCGTTTTCGAATTTCAAAAGCTCTCCAGTAAGCATCTCCCTATTATCATCCGGCGGTGCTATGGAAAATGCTGTTTGCCTTATCATATCGCGAAATATTACACTGCTTATATTGAAATTCGTACCATCAGAGATAACCGGTAATTGTGGAAAATCATCTGTCCCCATCCCTTTGATGGATATTTCTGATAATCCGCATTTTATGGAAACTTCGTTATGGTCGTCCACATTGATAGTCACCTGCTCTTTGGGCAGGCTCCTGGCTATATCTATAAATAGCCTGCCGTTTAATGCAACGCTCCCTTGATTTATTATATTCCCATTTAATACTGTATCTATGCTTATTTCAGTATCGGTGGATTTTAAGTGTATAATATCATCGACGGTTTCTATTATAATGCTGTTCAGTACTGGTATTATGTTTTTCGACGGCAATGCTTTTTCTGCTATGCTCAATGCATTGACAAGGTCATCTTTTTCACATGTTATTATCATCATTTCTCTCCTTCTTTTCTGTATGATAGATATATTTAAATAGTAGTAATAGTAATAGGGGCTGTTGATTTGTGGATAAGCCTGCGTCATCCGCTATTACAGTGTATCTTTTGTTCTAACAAGTCTATGGATATGTCATATGCGCTATGCACATGCTCCACCGGTCAGCTATAGCCGAGCGCTTTCCATAGTAAACGAACACATTATCCACATGTATTATGTGGATAATGTTGATAACTTTAGTTGCTTTGTATACGTTTCTTCAGTTCGTTTATGGTCAATTTTATCTCCGGCTCCTTTTCCATATCGTCCATTATCTTTTCACATGCATGTATAACGGTGGTGTGGTCTCTGCCGCCGAATTCTTCGCCTATTTTAGGCAGCGATAGATCGGTCATCTCGCGGCAGAGGTACATGGCTATTTGACGAGGGTATGATATCGCTCTGCTTCGCTTTTTAGCCTTAAAATCATCGGGCTTCATATTAAAGTAGCTGCCGACTATCTTCTGTATTCTATCCACTGTTATCTTTTGCGGCTGATCATTTTTTATTATATCTTTGAGCACATCGCCGGCTACATCTACGTCTATATTTCGCTCATTTAACGATGCGTAGGCCATGATTTTAACAAGCGCGCCTTCGAGTTCCCGTATGTTCGATTGTATCTGTTGTGCTATAAAGAGCAATATGTTGTCGTCCACATTTATATTTTCCATATCGGCTTTTTTTCTCAGTATAGCTATGCGCGTTTCAAGATCCGGCGGCTGTATGTCGGCCAGTAAGCCCCATTCAAAGCGCGAGCGCAGCCTGTCCTCCAGTGTGGGTATGTCCTTAGGTGGTCTATCGCTGGATATTATTATTTGGTGATTGGTTTCATACAGCGTGTTGAATGTATGGAAGAATTCTTCCTGCGTACGCTCTTTATTGGCTATAAACTGTATATCGTCTATCAGCAGTACGTCTATATTACGGTATTTATTTCTGAATACCTCGTTTCTGTCATCCTTTATGGAATTTATCAGTTCATTGGTGAACTTCTCCGATGTCACATACATCAGCCTTATCCCTGGATTATTTTCGAGTATGCGGTGGCCTATGGCGTGCATAAGATGGGTCTTGCCTAATCCCACGCCTCCGTATATAAAAAGTGGATTATAGGCTTTGCCAGGTGCTTCAGCTACCGCTAAAGACGCCGCGTGGGCGAAACGGTTGCTGTTGCCTATGACGAACGTATCAAAGGTATATTTAGGGTTCAGAGTATCGTTTTGCGGCATAACTGATAAAGTTTCGTATTTCGGTGCATCCTCTTCATTTTCATTGTCTGCAGGTGCATTATCGTTCGATGTCATCTGGGCCTTATATTCCTCTATATCGTCGTCGACAGCCACCATTATCTCCACATCGGTTATCTCGGGCGCGATATCCTTCAGAGCATCGTATATGTAATTGCTATATCTGGATTCTACTATCGTTTTAAGGAATTTATTCGACACAGCCAGCACCAGCGTATGCTCGTATATGCCTATAGGTTTTACGTTTTTAAGCCACGAATTAAGGCTTACTTGTGTTAGCCTGGCGTTTAGAGCAGCTATCACCTTGTACCAAACTTCATCAGCTTGTGTATGCATAAAAAGTCCTCCCAAAGATTATTATTCCTAATAGTATATTTTTTACCATTTTACATAAATTATAAACGCTTAAAGCATTATTTAAACCATTTTTCGGCAAAAAATAAAATGTTGTTTACATACCAACATTTTCAAGCTACGAAAATCCACAGTCAAATTTGCCTATATGCAGGGCAAATCAATCCAATATTCACTTTAAAGAACAAGTTATACACAATATTATCCACAGACTGTGAATAAATTATGTTAAGTATATGATAGCAGAGTTTTATGTAATTATCAACTTCATTTTTCTGTTGCTGCAATTCGTAATGTGGCAAATTCAACGCCTGCAAAGATATAAATCCTACGCCCGCTATAGGCTTGACATATATACCTCGCTACGGCTGTGAATCTGGACCACTACGCAATCAAAGATTGCTGTGGTCCTACGCTTCAAAAGCCCGCTCAGCATATATGTCAAGCCTTATATCACGTAATGATTGCGTACTTA
>NZ_JAIHAU010000056.1 GCF_020054945.1 Mahella sp. | reverse complement strand
AAAAGTGATAAAGCAGTAAGAATGGTTGAATACACAACAAAAAGAATCGAATATGGAACTTGGGAATATAAATATAATGGCAAGGTCGATTATTATAAAGAAACAGATAATATTGTTGATATACCCATACAATGATACATTTCCCGTTTATAGGGGATAACAGTTTACAAGTAGCTTAATGTAAGGCCTTGCTATTTGTGACTGAGAGCGGTTACAATGCTAAGGAGTAATTGACTCACGATTATTTACCTTTCTCATCTTCTTTGGGTAAAGCTTCGTATTGGAATTCATAATCCTCATTTATAATGCCAATCCACTTAATTTTTATCATAACAATCCCTCACTAATAATCTAATTAGAAAATCTTTTTTGATAAATAGTTATCGAAGATGAACATCAAAATACAGTTACATACGTAGAGATTGAAACTGTACGCCACATTATTGCGGTACCCCCTACGCTGCCTTGACCTCAATTTGTTCTCGGCTCGAAGCTTCCAAATCTCAGGCGTCTGTGTCACTGCTACCTTCGGTGCTTGAGACCCGGCTTCCGTGTTTATTGCGTTGATTCTTGCCGATTACACCCGGTGACTCAGCATACTCGCTTGAACACCAAGCTTTATTGACGTTTATCTTCCTTTTGTTATACTACATCAATTAATGCGCTGGTTAAAAGTAAAATAATTCCTCAAATTGCTTATCCAGTGCATTACAAAGAATTAAAGCCAACTTAGCGGTTGGGTTAAATTTACCTGTCTCAATAGAACTAATCGTATTCCTCGATACACCAATAAGCTCAGCAAGTTGACTTTGAGATAAGCCTTTTTCGATTCTCGCTTCTTTCACCCTGTTTTTCAGGATTAGTTCATCATTCATTCTGTTACCCCACAGTGATTACAATAATATATGCAACAAAAAAACAATACCCGCAATGATTCCTAAAATTGCTCTTGTTTTCCCCTTTTACCAAATTGAAAACTAACAAAATTATAGACATTGCCATCATAACCAATACACCAAGTGCACGTCCTTTATCTCACCCTCATCCACATTGGCTCTACGACTCTTTTCCAGGATTTCGTCCTTGTTCATACTTATACCTCCAGTAAAATTATTAACAAAACTGCTATCTACATTATGTCATGCCAGGTTTTGTTCTCACAATATTAATAGCTTATGAGTTATTTGCGCTGTACATATTTCCCGTTCAAAATCAGGCAGCGCATTAGCTTTGTCACTCAATAAAATCGATTCTTTATCCCATCATGCCTTTATTATAACCTGCTTACTTCCTTAAAGAGTTAGTTTCCCATTTTATTGGTTAGGGTAAATTTTTGCTGCAGTATTTAACATCCCGCTAATTTCAGGCATGTGCATGAAGCAAAATATTCTCTTCTATATTTGCTAAAGTGCTATTTATCTGCCTTTTCAGACAGCGCAATCAGTTCATAAGGATTCGATCAGTATCCTAAACAAAATCCTATTAAACAAATAACAGCCGTACAAAAAGCAATGATTCCGGAAAGAAGATCATCTTTGCTTCTGAGTTTATTAAATCTATAAAGAAGAGAGCTGCCAACCGAAGCACATACAATGACTGCCAAATCCAGCATACTTTCTCCTTTTATTCCTCGTATTACTGCAAATATTGCTGATGTAATAACCATTACAAGGAACAGCCATTTTATGGATTGATCTTTGATGTACGTTTCATATTCATCATGGTTTTCTGAACGGCTTTTTTCCAAAATTTCATTTTTATCCATTTTTATACTCCCTTCTTGTGATAATCAAATATTACCATCAAATTTCCGATATGTCAAGTATACTTGGCAAAAAATTTTTTTATAATACGTTATTTCTCTAATCAGATTAATATTTTAGTTTAATGTATCGTTGATATTTCTTAGCCACTGCTGGACGGGTTCGGGACTTCCACCCGTAAGAGTGCGCCCATGCCGGCGCACCACTATAATAACGCATGATAACAGATCCTATCATGCGTTATAGGTTATTATTTTATTTGTTTTGCCCCTTATAAAGCTGTTTATCCCCTGTAAAAACGCGTGATAATATTTTATCGCTTCTTTAAGTAATAATTGACTCAAGGTTATCTGTCTTTCTCATCGCGGTATAAAGTATGTTTGTGCTTTATAGCTCTTGCCGTTGTATAGTACAGTAACATTGACTACTACCTTATAATTCCGTACGGCTCTACCAATCTTGATGGGAACGACTGCTTCCCCATTAGAAGCAATTGTGCCATGGTATGTGGTCTTTGTTGTCTTGTAGCTGCATACAGCAGTTACCTTGGCCTTAGCAGGCCCTGTTTCTGTCAGGTAGATGGTACTGTTCTGCTTTGGTGCTTTGTTACTGACGGTGGCACTGACTTCGACCGGCAATGCGACAGACAAATTAACCTTTTGGGTTGGTGCGATTATTTTGATATTTAGGAAAGCCGCTTATTTAAGCGGCTTTCCTGCTTTTGTGTCCTACAAACGGTCAAATATGGGATATCGTATATTAGAAAATGCTTATTCTGCAGCCTTTTTTGTTGCAACAGGCAAATAAAATCCGCCTTTTACCGCATATGCCTTATAACCGCTTGCGCATATCCTTTTGTTCCCGTATTGCCGCCCAAATCATATGTTACCTCTTTGCCCTCCGCTATAACCTCAGCCACCGCTTTAACCACTCTGTCGGCAGCCTCATCCTCACCTAAATGCCTGAGCATTAAAGCAGCCGACAATATGGTAGCTGTCGGGTTGGCCATATTGAGTCCGGCGCGCTTCGGAGCGCTTCCATGTATAGGCTCGAATACCGCGGCATCATCGCCTATATTGGCGCCCGGTGCTATACCGAGCCCCCCTACCAGCCCGGCGCACAGATCGGACAGTATATCACCGTATAAATTCGGCATAACCAATACATCGTAGTTTTCCGGTGATTGAACGAGTTTCATGCTCATGGCATCCACTATCATATTATCGAATTCTATCTGCGGATAATCCTGAGCCACCTTCTGCGCACACTCCAGGAATAATCCGTCAGTCAACTTCATGATATTGGCTTTATGCACAGCCGTAACCCTTTTGCGGCCCTCTCTTACAGCATATTCAAAAGCGAAACGGACTATACGTTCCGACGCCTCGCGCGTTATGATCTTTATGCTCTCGGCGGCATGCTTGCCCACCATATGCTCGATGCCGGCATAAAGGTCCTCCGTATTCTCCCTTACTATAACGAGATCTATCGGCACATCTTCGTAGTGAGTTTTAACGCCCTTGAATGAAATACACGGACGCAAATTAGCATATAAATCCAATTCTTTCCTCAAAGCAACATTCACGCTTCTGAAGCCTGTGCCGACCGGTGTGGTTATGGGGCCTTTCAGCGCCACCTTGTTACGCCGTATCGAGTCCAGCACATAATCGGGCAACGGTGTCCCGTAATCCTTCATAACAGCCTCACCGGCCTCCACTACATCCCATTTTATCGATACACCCGTGGCATCCACAACATCCCTTGCTGCATAAGCCACCTCGGGCCCTATGCCGTCTCCCGGTATTAATGTTACATTATACATCACTCGCTTCTCCTTCTTTTTTAGTATAATTAAGCAATCCGCCCGCCAACAATATCTCTTTAAATCTCGGCGACACATTTAAGGCGACACGATATTGCAGGCCTTTACTGCGGTTATCCACGACCAGTATATCGCCGGCTTTCACTTGTGCCGGTGCGTTTTCTATAACCAGTTCATCGCCTTGATCTATGGTATCATAATCGGCCTGCTCCACAAATACAAGCGGCAATATACCGGAATTTATGAGATTGGATGCATGTATGCGGGCAAAAGATTTCGCTATAACGGCCTTTATGCCGAGATATAGCGGCACTAAAGCCGCATGTTCGCGGCTGGAGCCTTGCCCATAATTTACGCCGGCCACAAGTATTCCGCCTCCATTCGCTTTAGCTCTGGCCGGAAACTCCGGATCGACCGGCGTCAGGCAGTAATCAGAAAGGTGCGGTATATTCGACCGGTATGGTAATAATTTGGCGTTGGACGGCATTATATGATCGGTAGTGATATTATCGCCCATCTTCAGCAACACCTTGCCCTCTACAATATCGGGCATAGGCTTGTTTATTGGGAACGGCTTTATATTAGGCCCTCTTACAACCCGCACATCATCAGGATTCTCTGCCGGCGGTTGCACCATGTTGTCGTTCACAAAAAATCTGTCGGGCGTATCGACGGTTACCGGCCGGCCCAAAGAACGCGGATCTGTCAACACACCGCTTATAGCCGTTGCCGCCGCCACTTCAGGACTGGCCAAGTACACTTTAGCGCTGGGCGTACCGCTGCGGCCGTAAAAATTACGGTTAAAAGTGCGTACCGACACAGCGTCTGTAGCGGGGGCCTGACCCATGCCTATGCACGGCCCGCACGCTGATTCCAGTATGCGCGCGCCGGCTGCCACCATATCTGCTAAAGCGCCGTTTTGCGCGAGCATCGTATATACCTGCCTTGACCCTGGGGATATAACCAGACTGACATTTGGATGCACTGTTTTGCCCTTGAGTATAGCCGCCACTTTCATCATGTCGGCATATGATGAATTGGTACAACTGCCTATGGCCACCTGATCAACCGGCATGCCTTCTATATCCTTGACTTTTACAACGTTGTCCGGACTATGAGGCCGGGCTGTCATAGGTTCTAATTTATCCAGATCTATAATAATTTCTTCATCGTATGTGGCATCGCTGTCGGCTGCCAAAGCTACCCAATCATTCTGTCTGCCCTGTGCCTTTAAGAATTCTAACGTGCGTTCATCGCTGGGAAAGATGGAGGTGGTGGCCCCCAGCTCAGCGCCCATATTGGCTATAGTGGCGCGCTCGGGCACCGACAGAGAGGATACGCCTTCTCCTCCATACTCCATTACTTTGCCCACACCGCCCTTGACTGTAAGCCGCCTCAGCAGCTCCAATATGATGTCTTTAGCCGATACCCATGGCTGTAATTGCCCCTTTAATACCACATGACACACCTTGGGCATAGTCAGATAATAGGGACCGCCGGCCATGGCCACGGCTACATCCAGACCTCCGGCACCTATAGCCAGCATGCCTATGCCGCCGCCTGTAGGCGTATGGCTGTCCGAGCCCAAAAGCGTCCATCCCGGTTTGCCGAAACGCTCGAGATGAACCTGATGGCATATGCCGTTGCCTGGTCGCGAGAAGTAAACGCCGTGTTTAGCCGCCACCGTTTGTATATAGCGATGGTCGTCGGCATTTTCAAAGCCTGTCTGTAGCATGTTATGGTCTACGTATGCTATGGAAAATTTGGTTTTAACCCTGGGAACACCCATGGCTTCGAACTGGAGATACGCCATGGTACCTGTGGAGTCTTGCGTAAGCGTCTGATCTATGCGTATGGCTATCTCCTGCCCTGCCGCCATATCGCCTTTGACTAAATGCGAGGCTATTATCTTCTGTACCAGATTTTTGCCCATTCATTCTCCTCCCGAAAATCTTTTGTTTTATCAATTATATCAAAAAAAACCGGGGCTTTAAACCCGGTTTTAAGCGCTTTGTTTTTCTTTCATATATTCTTCGTATAACGAAACCAGTTCTTTATCGAACAGAGGTCTTTTTAACTCTACCGAGAGCGCTCTGACCTTCACCAGCAAGGCGTTCGCATCTTTTTCGTCGAGCTGTATGCCGTATTCCTTAAATTTATTCTTTATAGCCGCCGTACCGGAATGCTTGCCTATAACTATCTGACGCTCGAGGCCCACCTCTTCGGGATTAAAAACCTCGTACGTACGCGGGTTTTTGATTACGCCATCGGCATGTATTCCGGCCTCGTGGGCAAACATATTAGAACCCACTATGGCTTTCCATATAGGCAGTTCCCTGCCCGATGCTTTAGCTACATATTCCGACAGTGTTTTGAATTTTTTAGTATCCACATCGACCTTGTAACCCCATACGTACTTTATGGCCATAATAACCTCTTCCAGCGCTGCATTGCCAGCCCTTTCGCCTAATCCGTTCACTGTAACGCCAACGTAATTAGCACCGGCTTTAAGCCCCGCCAAAGCATTAGCGGTAGCCATGCCAAAATCATTATGCGTATGCATTTCTATATCAATATCCACATTATTCAGCAACGTGGATATTTTGTCATATGTCATAAACGGATCCAATATACCCATGGTATCACAAAAACGCAATCTATCAGCACCGGCCTCTTTGGCCGTCCTGGCAAAAGTAGCCAAAAATTCGTCATCGGTGCGCGAGGCATCCTCGGCATTGACCGAAACGTAAACGCCGTTTTTCTTGGCGAATTCCACAGCCTTGACCATGCTCTCCAGCACCCATTCCCTGCTCTTTTGCAGTTTATACTGTATGTGTATGTCCGATGTCGAAATGGATATAGCCACGGCATCCACGCCGCAGTCGATGGAATGCTCCACATCGGCTACCACAGCACGGTTCCACGCCATTATACTGGCCTTCAGGTTAGCCTTTACAATAGCCCTTATAGCCTCTTCTTCATCCCCGCCCATAGCAGGGATACCGACCTCCAATTGATCAACCCCAAGGTCGTCAAGCATCTTGGCTATTTCCAGTTTCTCAGTATTGGCAAACACTACACCCGCGGTCTGTTCTCCATCTCTTAAAGTAGTATCCACCGTATATATCTTATCCCTCTTGTATCCAGGCCTGTCTATTGCCATTTATATTTCCTCCTCAATTTCCGATTTGTATGTACTATATTTTATATAAAATATATAGCAATGTCAATAGCATTATGCATGTTTTTTATAAAAAAATTCATCATAGGCTAAATCGCCTCATTGGGTATTATTAACATTGCTCGGAATATTCATCTTATTCAAGAGGAATACAGCCATGTGCTGCATATATATGCGATAGCTTCGCTCTTGCTTAACTGCAAGTTGTTAGCTCATTCTTGCATCGACTCGTCTCTAAAGTAATATGCAGAATCCGTCGAAATATTATATGAATTTATATCGATGAGGAGGAGCACAATGGAGCAGTTTGTATCTAAATTAAAAGGTATAATCACTAAAAACATCATGCAGTTCCCTATAGTAGCATCCGTAATATTGGCCATCCTATTCATGTTATTTGGCATGAGCTTTGTAAACGCATTGCTCTTCGCAATATTTGCCGCCTTAATATCAGAACTAGCAATATATGTGCTGAAAAGCGACGTTGACAAGCGTATAGATACCATTACATACCTTATGAATCGCGTCAAAAATAAGGATTTTTCACAATCGCTTTCTGATGAATCGTTCGTGGGCATGGAATCCGTATCAGTCAGCTTTACAGCAATGATTTCTGAGCTGAGAACCATACTGAGCGGATTAAGCGATATGTCACACCGCTTGGTAGAATCTTCCGATATGATGGTCAAAAATGCTGAAAGAGTAACAGAGTCGGTCAGTGAGATAACCGCCACCGTAAACGAGATAGCCAAAGGGGCATCGGAGCAGGCTGCCGAGGCCGAAAGAGGCGTGCGCATGATAAATGGCCTTTCCGAACAGATAAACACTTTATATGAAAGTTCACAGGCTATATCAACGCATACAAACAGCATGATGTCCCTGAACCAGCAGGGTATCGAGGCGATGGAAATACTACAGGACAAGAATGAGCAGAGCAACAAAACGTCTGCCACTGTAATGGGCATCATAACATCCTTTACCGATAAAACGAAAAATATAACAGATTTCGTAAATACTATAAACGACATAGCCGAACAAACCAATTTATTAGCGTTAAACGCCGCCATAGAAGCTGCGCGTGCCGGTGATGCCGGACGCGGTTTTGCAGTGGTGGCCGACGAGGTGCGAAAGCTGGCCGACGAAAGCCGCCAAGCGGCTGAAAGCATCAATGATGTGGTAAGCGATATAGCCGATGAAACTGCTAAAGCCAGCCGTATGATGAACGATGTGACATCCGTTATGGAAGCTCAAAACGACGCTGTCATTCATGCCAGCAGCACATTCAGGTCCATTGCCCAGGGCATTGAGACCATAGTTGAACGCATAGGCCATATAACTGATTCCATCGCGGCTATAGAGCAGAGTAAAAACGACGTGATATCAACCATGGAGAGTATATCGGCGGTAACCCAACAGGCTGCTGCAGCCAGCCAGGAGGTGGCCGCAAATACCGAGGAACAACAGGAAGCCGTCAACAAGATATTGGATTCCTCAAGGAATCTCAACAAATTGGCCACAGAATTGCGACAGAAATTAATTGTATATAAATTTTAACAAAAAGCCGTATATGTCATCAAAACATATACGGCTTTTTGCTGGACAGCTATACCCAGCCGCGAAGCTTCATGGCATCAGCCACTCGTTTTACTGCCACTACATAAGCAGCTTGACGCATATTTATTTCGTATTGCTTTGAGGTCTCGAATACCGACTTATAAGCAACGGTCATTTTTTTATCCAGGCGCTCATGTACTTCAGCTTCATCCCAATAATACATATAGAAGTTTTGCACCATTTCAAAATACGATACCGTTACCCCGCCCGCATTGCACAGAAAATCAGGTATAACATGCACACCGTTTTTGTACAGTATATCGTCGGCTTCAGGCGTAGTAGGCCCATTAGCCAGCTCGGCAACAATCTTTGCCTTGACATTAGCAGCATTTCTTTCGGTTATAACATTTTCCAAAGCCGCCGGAATCAATATATCCACGTCCAGCTCCAATAAGCCTTCATTGGTAATGGGGCTTGTCCCTGCCAGTCCAACCACCGAGCCGGTTTCATCTTTATGAGTTTTTGCCTCTTCCGGATCAATGCCCTGCTCATTGAATATTCCGCCTCTGCTATCGCTTACAGCTACAATTTTGCAACCGAGCATCGACTGCGCCAGTACCGCGGCATAATAACCCGCATTACCGAAACCCTGTATAGCCACTCTGGCTCCTTTTAAATCCATACCTAACGCTTTAGCCGCTTCTCTTACTGTATATAATCCACCCCGCGCCGTAGCATCGCCTCTGCCAGCTGATCCTCCAACAGCTAAAGGTTTGCCGGTCACTACCCCAAACTGATTTTTGCCACATGCTTTCGAATATTCATCGGCCATCCACGCCATTATCTGCGGATTGGTATACACATCGGGAGCGGGTATATCTTTATCCGGCCCTATAAATGGATGAATAGCTCGTATGTAGGCACGGCTTAAACGCTCAAGCTCTCCCTGAGACATTTCTTTGGGATTGCATATTACGCCACCCTTGCCTCCACCAAGCGGCAGATCGAGGAGTGAGCATTTCCATGTCATCCATGCAGCAAGCGCTCTGACAGTATCTATGGTTTCCTGCGGATGGAATCGTATTCCGCCTTTGGTCGGGCCCTTCGCATCATTATACTGAACCCTGAAACCCTGAAATACCTTCAAGTTTCTCCATATATACAATCGACTCCCTTGTCGTATTATTTTGTGGACCGTACCACAATGACTTTATTTTATAATAAATATGCATATTATGCAATATAGGATATGAAAAGTTGCAAAATTCACACATTTATTGAATTGCATATGGGCTTTATGAATAATGGAAGAGTTCATACATGCATTTAATGTGAGCTTCCCGTGCTCTATCACTATTCTTCAATTATAAGGTATTTGTTCAAAAAAGTAGGAATATTTTGAGGAGAAGCACTTATATCAGCTACAATACGAACGCCTATTTTTTCGGATAATTCGTTCAGCCTTGAAAAAAATTCATCCAATTCGTCAAGCTCCATATTAACTAATTTTAGGAAATCGTCGATGAAAATCATGTCTATATCGAAATCACGCGCTATGATGCCGCATAAAAAACCATACAGCATTCGCGGGTCATCTAGCCTAAATTCACTGGCATCAATAAATCGAACTTGATGGATTAAATCGTACATATATCTTTTACCGTCATCGATAAAAACGATGTCTCCTTTGCAACGTTCTGCAGCTTTATTGGCCATATCGATCAACCTTTTCGTTTTCCCAGATCCTGTCTCTCCGGATATAACATTTAACATTGTAACCCCTCCTATTTTCGCCATAATTGTGCCTTTAACCTTGCTTTTATAATATCTTACCGAACCTAATATTGTCAAGACAATTTTCCATCTTCAATTCATCGCGTCTCTAAGCACACGGCCTTGGACTAATGCATGTTAACACTTTTACATACTGCTTCATATAATGCAGTATATGCGAAGAATATCTAAATAAGGGGGTCATCCTATGGATGAAAATGAGAACTACGAGGCAGAGTCTCAGCCATGCCCAGGCGGATTTATTTACACTATACAGCCTGGCGATACCATATACCGTCTGTCATTGCGCTTTAACGTAAGCATGGACGCTATATTACGTGCTAATCCCGGTATAAATCCGGATAATTTGCAGATAGGCCAGCAAATATGCATACCGGCAGGTACACCCGTACCGCAATGCCCCAACGGCATATTGTATGTTATACGGCAGGGCGATACCTTGTATAGGCTGGCACAGCGTTTCGGCATAAGCGTTGATTCCATCATCGCCGCCAATCCCGGTATAAATCCCGACAATCTGCAAATAGGGCAGGTTATATGCATACCGATAAAACCGGTACCCGAATGCCCTAATGGTTTCCCATATATCATACGGCAAGGCGACACCTTCTATAAGCTGTCCAGACAATTTGGAGTAAGCGTTGACTCCATAATGGCAGCTAATCCCGGAGTTAACCCAAATAATCTCCAGATAGGACAGCGTATATGCATACCCTACAGGTAACAGCATATCTGTGAAAAAACCGGCATATGCCGGTTTTTTCATATAAAATCAGCTCCAGTACCCCTCGATACGGCATTGTATATTGTCGGAGACCATGATATAATATCTTTCGACATCGTGAAATAATCGCAAAGGGGTATTTTTATGGGGGAATTTAGAACACTCAACTGGTTTTTCTCCAAATATAAATGGCGTTATATAGGCGGCATTTTATGCCTGTTAGCCGTAGACATACTGCAGCTTGTCATGCCAAGGTTGCTTGGATTGATAACCGATAACCTGCAGCAACATACAATGACCTATACCACGCTTGGCTGGTATGCCGTCATAATAGTGCTCATAGCTGTGGCTATAATGATATTGCGTTACATATGGCGTTTGCTCATAGTAGGCGGCTCGCGTTTGCTGGAAAAAGAGCTGAGAAACAGGTTTTTCGCCCATCTGACCACGCTGTCGCCGAGATACTATAATATACATAAAACCGGCGATCTCATGGCTCATGCCAGCAATGATATAAATGCCATACGTATGTTTATAGGTCAGGGCGTAGTGATGGCCACCGACTCGCTGTTCATGATCATCGCTTCGCTCATAGTGGTATTTGCCACCATAGACTGGCGTTTGAGCATGCTGGCGCTGATCCCTTTCCCGCTTATGGCCATCTCGGTACTGATAGCTGGCCGTTTCATACGCGAGCGCTTCGGAGAGGTGCAGCGGGCTTTCTCAAATCTGACCGATACCGTAGAAGAGAATTTTACCGGCATACGCGTGATCAAGGCTTTTGTACAGGAAAAAGCCGAGCTCAAAAAATTTGCCAAAGCCAATAAGCATAACATGGACATGAATATGCGCATGGTAAAGGTATGGGGCATCATGGAACCGCTCATGCAGCTTTTATCCGGTCTGAGCTTTATAATAGTGCTGTATTATGGCGGCATGATGGTGATAAACGGTGAGATAAGCATGGGGCAATTCGTATCGTTCAACGCATACCTTGGCATGCTCATATGGCCGGTCATAGCGATAGGTTGGGTGGTAAATATGGCACAACGCGGTACCGCATCCATGAAGCGCGTAAATGTTATAATGAATGAGCGTCCGGAGATATACGACGATAACCCTGCGGACATAGATGAGATACACGGTGACATAGAGTACAAAGACCTGACATTTAGATACGAACCCACTCTGCCTCCGGCACTGACCGATATAAACATCTCGGTAAAACAAGGAGAGACATTAGCCATAGTAGGGCGCACAGGCAGTGGCAAGACCACGCTCATCAATGTCCTGCTACGGCTGTATAAAGTAGAAGACGGCCATGTATTCATAGACAACACAGATATAAATCGAATACCATTGGGCATACTGCGCCAAAGCATAGGCTATGTGCCTCAGGATAATTTCCTTTTCTCCGCGACTATAACCGAAAATATAGCTTTCGGAGTGGATAATTATACTATGGA
Organism: Mahella sp.; assembly: GCF_020054945.1. Taxonomy (GTDB): domain Bacteria; phylum Bacillota; class Clostridia; order Mahellales; family Mahellaceae; genus Mahella. Next base: position 3,552 of record NZ_JAIHAU010000056.1, on the reverse strand, counting down.
ACAGGTGGAGCAGGCCGCGCGCATAGCACAGCTGTATGACGACGTTATGGATTTCCCCGATAAATTCAACACCATAGTGGGCGAACGCGGCGTATCGCTTTCCGGCGGTCAAAAACAGCGCGTATCCATAGCAAGGGCCGTCATGAAGAATCCGAAAATACTCATATTGGATGACAGCCTTTCAGCGGTGGATACGGATACCGAAGAGCGGATATTAAAGGGTTTAAGCGCTGTGCGAAAAAATCGGACCACCATAATAATAGCCCATCGCATATCCGCCGTGAAGGATGCCGATCAGATCATAGCATTGGATGACGGCCGCATAGTGCAGCGCGGCACTCATGAGCAGCTTATACGGCAAGAAGGTTTATATAAAGAGCTTTATGAGATGCAAAAACTCGAAGAAGAATTGGAAAGGACGCAATGAGGTGAGATTATGCCAGATTATGTAGATGAAGAAATAAGCCGAAAATCCTATGATCCCCGTATAATGCGCCGTCTGCTGGGCTATATGCTACCTTACTGGGCGCCTATATTATCATGCATAGTGCTTCTATTCCTGATAACAGCAGGCAGTTTGGCGACGCCATATCTCATGAAGCTGGCTATAGACAATTACCTTTTTGAAGTGACAGCCCAAAGCGTGGCCGGCATAACGCGCATATCCATTATATATCTTATCATAACGGCAGCCACCGGCATAATGAACTATATACAGATATACGTGCTTCAATATACCGGACAGCGCATAATATACGGCATGCGGCAGGAGATCTTCACGCATATAGAGAATATGCCGCTCGGTTTTTTTGATAAGAATCCTGTAGGGCGATTGGTAACCCGGGTCACCAACGATACCGACACCATAAACGAAATGTATACCAGCGTGGTGGTAAATCTATTCCGCGATGCGTTCATGCTGATAGGCATAGCCGGCGCCATGCTGTTATTAAATTATAAGTTGGCATTGGTAGCTATAGCTTTTTTACCTATAGTTATAATACTTACTATATTATATAGGAAATGGGCTACGGAGGCCTACCGGTTGGTAAGGGTCAAACTGGCTCGCATAAACGCTTTTTTATCGGAACATATAATGGGCATGCGCCTTATACAGATCTTCCACAGAGAACAGCCCAAGCAACAGGAATTCGAGGCCATAGATGAAGAATACTACGACGCCAATATGAAGCAGATAAAGGTGTTCGCCGTATTCCGCCCCGCCATGGACGTCATATATTCGCTAACATTAGCCGCCATACTATGGGTAGGCGGCGGCGACGTCATACGCAATGCATTGGAATTCGGCGTATTATACGCTTTCGTAAATTACACGATGCAGTTTTTCCAGCCTATATATGAGATGGCTGAAAAATACGACATACTGCAGGCCGCTATGGCATCCGCCGAACGCATATTTATGCTGCTGGATCAGAAATCAACCATAGAAGACCCTCCGGCCCCCTTGCCTCTCGACCATGTAAAAGGAGAGGTAGAGTTTAAGAACGTATGGTTTGCGTATAACGATGAGGACTGGGTGCTCAAAGACGTCAGCTTTCATATAGAACCAGGCCAAACGGTGGCTCTGGTCGGCCATACCGGCGCCGGCAAAACCTCCATAATAAACCTCTTGAGCCGTTTCTACGACATACAGAAAGGGCAGATATCGATAGACGACATAGATATAAGAAATGTCCGTCAAGCCGATCTGAGGCGGCACATAGGCGTGGTGCTACAGGACGTATTCCTGTTCACAGGCGATATAAAGAGCAATATACGCCTTAACGAGGAGGGCATATCCGAGCAAAAAATAAAAGAAGTAGCTTCTTATGTCAATGCCGACCACTTTATAGAGAAGCTGCCCAAGAAATACGATGAGCCGGTTATGGAGCGCGGCGCCACCCTGTCAGCCGGTCAGCGACAACTATTAGCCTTTGCGCGCGCATTAGCCTTCGATCCGGCAATATTGGTACTGGATGAGGCTACCGCCAATATAGATACCGAAACCGAAGCGCTTATACAAGACGCATTGGAAAAACTGTCGCGCGGCAGAACCACCATAGTCATAGCCCACAGATTATCCACCATACAGCATGCCGATAAGATCATCGTGCTGCACAAAGGGCGTATACGCGAGGAAGGTACGCATCAGCAATTGCTGGCCAAACGCGGCATATACTATGCGTTGTATCAGTTGCAATATAAAAACATGGAGGGTAAAGCCGCAGTCGGCGATTAATTACCGCAAAAGAAAGGTGAAAGTAGGCTGAAAGTATCATTGTCAGATTCATAAATATACTGTAGAATAAAGGGGTGTGATGTCGATAATACTTAAATAAACTACAGATATGGAGGCACCGCAACGCATATGGACGAACGAGCCGCTATTTCATCTTTCTTGAGCGACTTAATAAACATAGAGCAGCCCGGTTTATACGAACATAGTAAAAGGGTGGCCGAATATGCGCTTATGCTGGCTGACAAAATAGGATTGGATGAATCACAGCGGCAGATGATATATGAAAGCGCTATGCTGCACGATATAGGAAAATCGGAGATACCGGATCATATATTAAATAAACCCGGCAGGCTGACGCCTGAGGAATACGATGTTATAAAAGAACACACCATCGCAGGATATAATGCCATAAAAGATATAAATGAACTGAAATCTTTAGGTCCGGCAATACTCCATCATCATGAAAGGATAGACGGACAAGGATACCCGTGCGGATTACATGGGGATGATATACCGCTTGCGGCTCGTATACTGGCCATAGCGGATAGTTTCGACGCTATGACGTCCTATAGACCTTACAGAAAGGCTATGACCATACAAGAGGCCGCTGATGAACTGCGCGCCAACAGCGGTTCGCAATTTGACGGCCGATTGGTAGACTGTTTTTTAAGCCTATCCATATTCAATAATTCTTAATGCAACTTTTGTGCTTCCAGCAATTCAACCATGGTTTGATCGGGCTGGAAGAGCACTTTGTATATTTGTCCGTCATGGTCGAATATGGCGCAATAAATTTTATTTTTGCATGAAACGTGGGCAAATTTATATACCGCATCCGGTTTTACTGTTGTCTGCGGCTTCACATCGGACGTCCTCAGATATAACATCTCGCTCAATTTAACGTTCAATGATACGGTACGATATCCGCCTACCACTTTTTCGAATATAAGGTCATCGCCTATCAGCGAATATTTGTATTCCACCGCGCGCCGCCTGAATACTTCCCATGCTATGCATACCATGGCTATATACACCATATAGTTAATAAATTCAAAATGGTATATATTATAAATCACATTGCATAATGCTGTAAACACGATAATAAATAGAATGGTCAACAAGATAGACAACGCTGTCTTTTTAAATTTCATCGGCTCTGATTTAACAATTTCCCTATACATATTAACTAACCTCACATTGAGCATACATATAGTAAAAAGACCGGGCAACGGCCTACTCTCCCAAGCGGTTTCCCGCTTAGTACCATCGGCGCTGAAGGGCTTAACTTCTGTGTTCGGAATGGGTACAGGTGT
>NZ_JAIHAU010000055.1 GCF_020054945.1 Mahella sp. | reverse complement strand
ACGAGTCATTTCTCGTTGCGTCATATTGAATATCTCCTCTCTCATATATGACATTATATCAAAATACTTTCAATATGACATTATCATAAAATTATAATAATTTTGTGCTATGGCTATTGACTGCAAGAAATAGATATTGTATAATAACATTTGTGACGCGGAGGGGTTCCCGAGCGGCCAAAGGGGGCAGACTGTAAATCTGTTGGCTCAGCCTTCGATGGTTCGAATCCATCTCCCTCCACCAAGGAGCCCATAGGCATTTTGTCTGTGGGCTTTTATTATTATATACAGAGAGGTGCGGTCAAATGGAATTGGATCAAATAAATGAATTGGAAGCATTGCGCATAGCAGTGGAGATAGAAGAGAACGGGTATGAGTTCTATACAAAAGCCATTGAACGGGTATCGGATATAGAAACAAAAGCCTTGTTTCAAAGGCTTGCAGGGGAAGAAAAAGCTCATGCCGCACGTTTCCAAGCCATATATGATAAATACCTGGCTGATAATCCCATGGGCAGCGATGAATACATATATGATCCGGAAGTGTCTTCTTACCTTAAAGCCATATCGATGTCAGCCGTATTTCCGCCGGCCGGAGAAATAGACGATGTCATGGAACAGGTAACAGACATATATGATGTATTGGACCTGGCGTTGCAGGCCGAGAAGGATTCTATATTATATTACAGCGAACTTGCTGTGCATGCCAAGAATCCGGCCGCTAAATCCGCATTTAGCACCCTTATATCCGAGGAAAGAAAGCACGTTATAGACATACAGCGTCTTTTTGATCTGTTACAATCAGATACTATGTAGCGCCTATGTTAAGCTGGCACCATGTAGCATAATGCCCAGGTTCTCACGGTATATTTGCGATAACTGCGATGCCGGGAGTGGGTTTATACCCATGCCTACTTCTATGGTAAAACCGGGGCGGCGCCAATCCTGTATGAACCAGTCCTTATAACCAGCGTCAGTGCCGGCGTATCTTATGGGTGTATATCCGCTCAATGTGCTGAAGTATGTTGCTATGGTTTGTGATTCGGGAGGTTCCAAGCCTCTGTATCCCCAATATATGACTCTTCCTTGAGAGTGATATGCTATAATTAAATCCGGATTATGATATCGTGTAAAATCGGCTACGGCTCTGGATTCGGGTTCCGATTCCGGGGCTGAGCCCGAATAGTTTGCAGGGCTCGGTTGGGCTGGGCCCCGGCTTTTTTGCTCATACCAATTCGCGTTATATTGATGATTCAAATCCACACCGCGTATGTTGGCTTTCCAATTGCTAAAATTCATGCTGTAATTGTTCCACCTTAATACCTGCTCATAAAAAGGATTGCTTGTATCGATGCCATGTATGACCAAATCCACGCCATCGGGATTTACCATTGGCGTCAGCCATATAGTCGTATGGCTGAATAAATACCGTATATCCCATCCGAGAATAGTGGTACCTGTTTGATAAGCTTGAGCATAGCTTTCAGCAAACTGCATCAATAAGGGAGCTGTTATCCATTCGTTGGCATGATGACACCCGTTATAATATACCTGTCTTTGCCCTATGCCTATGCTTAGAGCGTGAATCTCCTTTCCCAAAACTGAGCTGCCTATAATGTTGCTCTGTATAATGGGATACGCCGATTTAAGCGCTTCCATGTCAGAAACCATGGTTTGATAATCATATGGCACATCGGTGTGTACTATTTGAGAATTCATATTTTATCATTCCTTTATGCTTTTAAGTTATATCACCTTTGTTCATCTTATGACATAAACGCCTACAATATTCCACCATCTGCTGTTATTATCTGACCCGTTATATATGAGGATTGTTCGGAGGCCAAGAAGACGGCTAAAGCGGCTACTTCCGAGCACTTCCCGAGGCGTTTCATGGGTATTTGGTCAAGCGTTATCTGTTTATCCTCGGCAGACATCCAGTTGTTCATACCGGTGTCTATAACGCCGGGTGCTATGGCGTTTACGCGTATGCCGCATGTACCCAGTTCTTTTGCCAGCGCCTTCGTGAAAGCGTTTATGCCGCCTTTGGAGGCTGAATATACTGCTTCACATGCTGCTCCTGCATTGCCCCATATAGATGATATGTTTATTATGCTGCCGCTTTGGCGGGGTAACATATGCCTTAAGACAGCGTGGCAGCAATTCATAGTGCCTTTGAGATTGGTATTCAGAATATTATCCCATAGATTTATGTCGGTATCAATAAAAAGGCCTATATGTGATATGCCTGCGTTATTGACCAGTATATCGATTTTACCCAGCTTTTGCACGATATCGTCCAGCATGTGCCGCGCCGATTCATAATCGCTTACATCGGCCTTTATCGTTATGCCATATCTGTCGGCTTGGCGTACGGCTTGTAAAGTTTCTATGGCACCGGCTTGGTCGGTTTTATAATTTATGGCTACAGAAGCGCCGGCCTTGGCCAATTCAATGGATATCTGGCGCCCTATGCCGCGCGAGGCGCCAGTTACAAGTGCTGTTTTGCCGCTTAATTCCATTTTTACTCCTTCCAATTTGGATGAATTTATTCATAAAGCAATAATATCAATTATAACATATATATACAAGGCCTTACTCCGAACCGCGATTCGGAATTTAGGATGCAATCAGTTACCCAGCCTGGTCACATTCCAAATCGCAGACCTTCAAATTTATAATGGACAATTATTAGTATATAATATATAATATTAAGTAGATACAGATATCATACATAGGAGGTAAAAAAATGGCTGATTATTTATTGCGAAATGATGCTCCGCTGACGAAGGAGCAATGGGATAGCGTGGATAAGGCTGTAGTAGAAGGTGCTAAAGCCGTGTTGGTAGGCAGGAAGTTCATTCCTTTATTTGGCCCTGTTGGTGCGGGTACTTTTGTGGTACCAAACGGAGAGGCCAACGATGGAGCAGACATAAAGTTTGTAAAGCTGAACATGCTTTGCCGTGACTTTGTTTACGGATGGAGAGAAATTCAGTATTTTGAAGAGAACAACTTGCCTTTGAATATCGGAAAGGCCTTTAGCACTGCTGCTATGTTAGCGGCAGATGAGGACAGGCTTGTATTCTACGGAGATGCTGAAAAAGGAGCCGAAGGCATATTGACGATCGGTGGGAAATTATCATATGCGAGAAACGACTGGCAAAAAGGCAGCGCATACGATGATGTGGTGGCGGCGCTTGCGCTTCTAAGGAGCCATTATCAATTCGGCCCTTATGTTATGGTCACGAGTCCGCCGTTATTTGCAGCGCTCAATAAAGTATATAAAGATACGCCTTATCTGGATGCCGAAAGAATAGAGAGGCTTGGGGTCAAATTGTATCAGTCTCCCGTACTGAAAGATGAAGATGCTTTCATCGTATCGGCCAATGCACAAAGTATAGATCTTGTTATCGGTCAGGATATTATAACGGCATTTGTGGAGACCGCCGACATGAATCATCGCTTCAGAATATTGGAGACACTGGGCCTGAGAATAAAACGGCCGGATAGCATTGTTACGTTAACTTACAAGGAGGTGCAGTGATATGGCATATGGAAACGGTTCTACTGCTAACGACGGCAGCAAATATAAGACGGAAGGTCTGGAGCAGTTCTTGATATGGGTTAGGGAAGACATAGCCGGTGAAATAGATGCTGTAGATAATTATCAATATCACATCGATTCTATAGATATCCCTGAAATAAAAGAAATCCTTGCTCATATAAGGGATGAGGAAAAGGAGCATATTGCCGAATTAACGCATCTGCTTCAGAGGTTCGATGCGGTTCAAAATCAAAAATTTGAAGAGGATCATTTCGAGAAAGAAGCATCTTCTAAAGCCGCGTCCGGCGGATTTACAGTAGGCAACGTATGATGGGGAGGAGAGAGCGGTAGAAGCCGTTCTCTCCTTTTATATATAGAACATATGTTTTAAATTATTGCGCTCATTCGCAAAAAATGTTAAAATAAATCATGATAGACGAGACGAGAGGAGATTAGATTAGCTATGTTGTTGATGATCGATAACTACGATTCTTTTACCTATAATCTGGTGCAATATTTCGGCGAATTGGGGCAGGATATAAAGGTATACAGAAATGATGCCATAACATTGGACGAAATAGAACAAATGCAACCCGATATGTTGGTTATATCGCCCGGGCCTTGTACGCCTGATATGGCCGGCATAACTATGGATGCCATAAGGCGCTTTGCAGGACGGATACCTATATTAGGCGTGTGTCTGGGGCATCAAGCGATAGGGCAGGTATTCGGGGCAAGGGTTATTAGAGCGGCCCAACCGGTGCATGGCAAAACATCCTTTGTACGGCACGATGGACGGACTATATATGAAGGCCTTGATAATCCGCTCAGCGTTTGCCGTTATCATTCGCTGGTGTTGGAACCGAGCAGCATACCGGATGATCTCGAGGTTACGGCTACTACAGAAGATGGGGAGATTATGGGAATAAGGCACAGGCGTTATCTCATAGAGGGCGTGCAGTTTCATCCTGAAGCTATATTGACACACCAAGGGCACGAACTCTTAAATAATTTTATAGGTAGGGTTAAATCGCTTAAACGATGAGAGAAAATATATTTCGGCAGATACTGCCGCTTGTCTTACTTGTTGTTGCCATCATTATTGCTACGGTATTACTTGCTCAGCCCTTTATCGAACTGGTACGCGATGCCGATAAATTCCGTTTATGGATACAGGGCTATGGCAGCATGGGATTTATAATGTTTATCATAATACAGGTATTGCAGGTCATAGTATTTATAGTGCCTGGAGAAGTGGTTCAGATAGCAGGAGGCTATTTATATGGGACGCTTTTGGGTACGCTTTTATCATCTATAGGAATAACGATAGGTTCGCTCATATGTTTCGGGTTGGCCAGATTGCTGGGGCGCAGAGCTATAGAGAGCATTATAGGGTATGAAAGGATTCATAAATTCGATGATTTTATAAATCAGCCTAAAGGCGAGGCCTTATTGTTTCTCATATTTCTCATACCCGGTTTGCCGAAGGATGTGCTGGCTTATGCCGCTGGCCTTTCGCCTATGCGGTTCCGTAATTTTTTTGTTATAACCTTTATAGCCAGGCTGCCTAGCATAATGCTTTCAGCCTATTGGGGTTCTAATATAGTCGAAAGGAATTACTGGCTGTTGGCCGGCATTGCTGTTATAGCAACGATTCTCTTTCTTTTAGGCATATTTAAAGGCAGGGTTCTTTTAGAGCGGATTGATAAAAAATTGCACAATTCATAAACCTATTGTACAAGATAGAAAGGGGAAAATTCGATGAATGTCTTATTTGCGACGTCTGAGGCTGAACCGTTCATAAAAACGGGAGGCCTTGCCGATGTTTCATATGCATTGCCCAAATACCTCAAGCGTATGGGCGTGGATGTTAGAGTGGTGATGCCGAAATACAAGAATATCAAGCTGCCGAAGGAAGGCCTTGATTTTGTAAAATGGTTTATGGTGCCGGTAGGTTGGCGCAATCAATACTGCGGAGTATTTGAATATGATGTCGACGGCGTAATGTATTATCTTATCGACAACGAGTATTACTTTTTAAGGGATGGGTGTTACGGATATTACGACGAGGCCGAGCGGTTCGCGTTTTTTGACAGGGCGGTGCTTATGTTGCTCAAGGAAATAAACTGGAAGGCCGATATTATACACTGTAACGATTGGCAAACCGCTATGGTGCCGGTTTTACACAAGGTTGAATATAGTTTCGATCCTTTCTACAGCGATATAAAGACGGTATTTACCATACACAATCTGGCGTATCAAGGCAACTTTGATCCCGATATATTGTCGGATCTTTTCGGTTTGGGACAAGAACTCTATCATAACGGTACTCTGGAATTCTATGGGGCTGTCAGTTTTATGAAGGGCGGTATAAGCTTTGCCGACGAGATAACCACCGTAAGCAAAACATATGCCGAGGAGATACAGACGCCCGAATACGGCGAACGCATGGACGGCCTTTTGAGAAGCCGCAAAGACCATCTTCATGGCATAATAAACGGCATAGACTATGAGATATATGATCCTGCCGCAGATAAATATATATTCAAAAACTATGATGTAAAAACTGTTCAAGCAAGAAGCGAAAATAAATTAAAACTTCAAAAGCAACTGGGCTTGAACATAGGCGAACATATACCGATGGTCGGCCTCATATCGAGGCTGACATGGCAAAAAGGTGTAGGCCTGATAGAGGCGGCTGCTCATGATATGCTTAAGACAGGTATTCAATTGGTAGTACTGGGTACCGGCGAGCATAATGCCGAATGGTTCTTCAGAAGCCTTGAGCGCATGTATCCCGGTCAGGTATCGGCTAATATATTATTCGACGATGCATTGGCGCATAGGATATATGCCGCGTCGGATATATTCCTTATGCCTTCTTTGTTCGAACCGTGCGGATTAAGCCAGCTTATAGCCATGCGTTACGGAAGCCTGCCGCTGGTTCACGAAACGGGTGGCCTCAAAGATACGGTAAAACCTTATAATGAGTTTACCGGCGAGGGCACAGGATTCAGCTTCGCGTCATATGATCCATTGACTTTAACGAAAATTTTAAACATGGCGCTGAAATACTACCATGATGAAGAAGAAATATGGTATAATATAATTGTACAGGCGATGAATTGCGACAATAGCTGGCAAAATTCTGCCGGAGAGTACATGGAGCTGTACAAAAGCATAACTTAATGTGTATATTTGTGAGGTAATCATATGCTACTAAATATAAATAAAGATAAATTCAAAAGCGATTACCAAGAGAAATTTATAGAGATAAACGGTAAAGAATTGTCAGAAGGGGCGGATTATGATAAATATGAAGCGCTAGCCGGCTTAATAAGGGATTATATAGCAAAATTATGGGTGGCTAGCAATAAAAAATGTTCATCTTCGCACCAAAAACAGGTATATTACTTTTCTATGGAATTCTTATTGGGTAGACTTTTAGGAACCACACTTCTCAACCTGGGTATAAGGGATATGTGTAAAGAAGCGCTTTCCGAACTGGGCATAGATCTGGATAAACTCGAGGAATTGGAAGAAGATCAAGGTTTAGGCAATGGAGGATTGGGTCGGCTGGCGGCATGCTTTCTGGATTCCATGGCATCGCTGAATATATACGGCCATGGCTGCGGCATAAGGTATAAGTATGGATTTTTTGAGCAGAAGATAATCGACGGGGCACAGGTGGAGGCGCCCGATGATTGGTTGAAAAACGGCAACGTATGGGAAATAAAGAAACCCGATGAGGCTGAGATAGTTAAATTCGGGGGACATGTGGACATGATAAACCAGGGCGGACGCCTTATGTTTTATCAGAGGGATTATGAGCCGGTTATGGCAGTTCCTTATGATATACCTGTGGTGGGTTATGAAAATGGTACTGTAAATACCCTAAGGCTGTGGAGCGCGGAGCCTGTTGAGGATGAATTTGACTTTTCCTCATTCAGCAGGGGCGAATATTCAAAAGCTGTGGATTACAGGAATTCTGTAGAGGCTATTTCCCAAGTGCTGTATCCGGATGATACATTTTATGAAGGCAGGAAACTGAGATTAAAGCAGCAGTACTTCTTCGTATCGGCTGGCATACAGAGCATTATAAAGAAGTTCAAAGCCTGCGGGGGCAATATAAGGGAATTGGATGACAGTATAGCTGTCCATATAAATGACACGCATCCGGCCCTTGCCATACCGGAACTTATGAGAATACTGATGGATGAAGAGGGTTTGGGATGGGACGAGGCATGGCGTATAACCACCGATGTCATGTCGTTTACCAACCACACCGTTATGCCCGAAGCTATGGAAAAATGGCCGGTATCCATGTTCCAGGAGTTGTTGCCGCGCATTTATATGATAGTAAACGAGATAAACGAGAGATTCTGCGGGCAGTTGTGGAATCTTTATACAGGGCAATGGGATAAAATAGCTAGGATGGCTATAATAGCAGACGGTTACGTGCGCATGGCTCACTTGGCGGTGATAGGCTCACACAGCGTAAACGGCGTGGCTAAGCTGCATACTGAAATACTTAAAAAAGAGGTTATGGCGGATTTTTATTACCTGGATCCTAAGAAGTTCAACAATAAGACCAACGGCATAACGCATCGCAGATGGCTCATGAAGGCTAATCCGGGCCTTACATCGCTGTTAATGCAAACTATAGGGGATAGTTGGATAAGACACCCGATCGACTTGGCGCGGTTTGAAAGATATGCTTATGACGGTGCTGTTCAAGCCGAAGTAGAGGGTATAAAGAAAGCCAATAAAGAGAGGTTGGCCCGTTATATAAAAGAACACAATGACATAGCTGTAGATCCGTCATCTATGTTCGATTCCCATATAAAGCGCATACATGCCTATAAAAGGCAAACGCTCAATTGCCTGCGCATAATGGACCTCTATAACAGGCTGATCGACAATCCGCATCTGAATATAGTGCCAAGGACATTCATATTTGCCGGCAAGGCAGCGCCCGGTTATTATTTGGCGAAAAATATTATAGAGCTGATAAACGCTATAGCTGATAAGGTAAACAATGATCCGAAGGTCAACGATCTTATAAAAGTGGTTTTTTTGGAGAATTACAGGGTATCGCTGGCTGAGGCTGTAATACCGGCATCTGATCTGAGCGAACAGATATCCACTACCACCAAAGAGGCATCAGGTACCAGCAATATGAAATTCATGATGAACGGTGCCGTTACAATCGCGACGCTGGACGGGGCTAATATAGAAATACGCGATGAAGTGGGCGACGATAATATAGTCATATTTGGCCTGACCAGCAAAGAGGTGTTGAATTATTACCGAAACGGCGGTTATTCGGCGGCCGATGTGATAGAAGCTGCTCCGGCGTTGAAACGCGTGCTGGACGACCTTATAAACGGCAAATATTCTAAAGATAAAGATAAATTCCGCGCCATATATGATAGCCTAACTGTTTATAACGATGAGTTCTTTGTACTTAAGGATTTTGTGCCGTATCTGGAAGCGCAGGCAAGGGTAGACGAAATGTTCGAAGACCGCGCTAAATGGAATAAAATGGCCATAGTGAATATAGCTCACTCCGGCATATTTTCCAGCGACAGGACCATCGAGGAATATGCCGTTGGCATATGGGGGTCAAATTATTTATATAAAAATCTATAAAGAAGGAACTTTATGATAGAGGTTTACGCCAAACACGATTCGCATGACGCGTTTTACCGCACGCCTTTCGGAGCGGTTAAAAGCGGCAGCACAGTGACATTGAGGATTAAAGCGGGCGGTATCAAAAACGCTGAATTGGCGCTGAGGTTTTTCGACGGCAGAGAGCAAATCTTACCTATGACAAAGGCTGCTGGGGCAGAAGGCCATGCATTTGAAGGAATAGTAGATATAGACGATGGATATACCGGCCTTATAAATTATTATTTTATACTGTATACGGAGCAGCAGGTGCTCTATTACGGTGGCCAACAGGACGGTATGGGAGGTACGGGTAAGCTGTACGATGCGGCGCCTCCGCCTTATCAGATTACAGTTTATAAAGACTTTACCGTACCACAATGGCTTAAGGAGGGTATAGTCTATCAGATATTCGTCGACAGGTTTTTGAACGGCAATGAGGATGGCAAAGTATCCAATCCCAAACAAAACAGTTTTATATATGGG
>NZ_JAIHAU010000054.1 GCF_020054945.1 Mahella sp. | reverse complement strand
CCATTCCGAACACAGAAGTTAAGCCCTTCAGCGCCGATGGTACTAAGCGGGAAACCGCTTGGGAGAGTAGGCCGTTGCCCGGTCTTTTTTTATTTTTCTCTAGCTGCGATTCGGAATTTAGGATACAATCATAGGTAGGCGAAGGTAACGATTAGTCTCAATATCTCGTTCAGCATTGATATATAGGATGCAGCATGGCATTACCTGATCCGCTTTAGCAAGCGCCTTTTTAAAAAGAGTATCGTTGCTTTTTTCATAGTCGCCCTGCTCTTGGGCAATAGACATAATAATGCGAGGATATCGGTAATGATACCGGGCGTTATGAGCAAAACGCCGCCGATCACTATAAATAGCCCGTCCCAAAGCTGAGCAGATGGAATATGGCCTATCTGTAATTCGGCTCTTATGCTATTTATAGCATTGAACCCCTGTCTTTGGGCTATTACAGCGCCTATTATGCCTATGACTACTATTGCGGCTATAGTTTGCCATACGCCTACGTATCGTCCCAATGCTATCAGTATTGCGAGATCGATCAAAGGTATTATTATAAAAAGCGCTATGATTCTGATTAACATTTATCTACCCCGTTTTTTTATTTGGATTGCATTATTATCATATCCGATTATCGGCGATATAGTCAAGCCATGTCCGATTATCCACTTGTCATTTGTAGCAAATTGTATTATTATACGTTATAGTTATTATTGAAAGGCGGCGTAATATATGAATAAATCTGTAATAAACGCTATTGTATTGGCCGGCGGAAAGGAAGATCTAGAGGGCAATGTACACGGCTATAAGTCGCTGCTTGCATTAAATGGCCGGCCTATGATCGATTATGTGGTTGAAGCATTGAAGAATACGCCTGATATAGGCGAAATAGCAGTGGTCGGCCCTGTGGATGAGCTTTCGCCGTATATAAGTGATAAAGTGGATTATGTAATACCGCAAGGCGACTCCATGATGGATAACATAATATATGGTTTGAGGCCGTTTCAAGACGATGAGCATGTGTTGTTCTTGTCATCCGATATACCATTTATCACGCCTGACGCTATAAGTCATTTTATAAAACAGAGTCGTCTGACAGATGCTGATTTTTGTTATCCGATCGTGGAACGTTCGGTAAACGATGCAAAATTTCATGATTTTAAACGTACATATGTCAGATTAAAAGAAGGTGCGTTTACCGGCGGGAATATCATGTACGTAAAGCCGGGCCTTGTAACAAATCATAAAGAGCTGATAGAAGATCTTATAGCAATGCGCAAGGAGCCGTTCAATATGATAGAGTTATTCGGCGCTAAGCTGGCTATAGATTTGGCGATAGGGAGGGCCGGCGTAGAAATGATAGAGAAGCGTATTGAACAGATGCTTAATATAAAGGCTAAAGCTATTATATCGCCATATCCCGAGATAAGCCAGGATATAGACAAGAACGATGACATAAAGGCTGCTTTGCGCATTTTTGAGGGGGCATAATATTTGGACTATCTACAGGCGTTGGATTATATACATGGTACGTGGAAATTTGGCACTAAACTCGGCTTGGAGAATATATCATATTTACTGCAATTACTTGGGAATCCGCATAAAAAGCTGCGCTGTATACACATAGCAGGTACCAACGGTAAGGGATCAGTTGCCGCTATGGCGGCTTCTATATTGGATAAAGCCGGCTATAAAACCGGGTTATTTATATCGCCATATCTGGAGGACTTTAGGGAACGCATACAAATAAACGGGAATTATATACAAAAGGATGATCTGGCACGGTTGACTCAAACGATAAAACAAAAAGTGGAGCAAATGCTGGCCGAAGGCCGCCCTCATCCGACGGAATTCGAAATAGTGACGGCTATAGGATTTTGTTATTTTGCTGAGCAAAATGTGGATTACGCCGTGGTTGAAGTCGGTCTAGGCGGCAGGCTGGACTCTACCAATTTAATTGATCCCCTGGTTTCGGTTATAACCAGTATAGATTATGATCATAAAGATATATTGGGTGATACATTGGCCAAAATAGCTTATGAAAAGGCTGGCATTATAAAGCCCGGCAGACCGGTGGTGGTGTATCCGCAGCAAGATGAGGCCATGGATGTTATAAAACAGGTATGTCAGCAACGACAAGCACCGCTTATAGAGGTATCGTATAACGATATTAAGGCGATAGATGATTCTATCGAAGGCCAGCATTTTAATTATAATAAAAGGAATTGGGCATTCGATTCATTATATATACCGCTACTGGGCAAACACCAGTTGATGAATGCCGCCACAGCCATAACCACAGCGTTAGCGATGAGAGAATATATGGGTGTAGCGATAAGTGATAAGGCTATAGCAGAAGGATTGAGCGTTGCCGAATGGCCTGGGCGATTGGAACTGGTCCATCGTCAACCTTATGTATTGTTGGATGGTGCGCATAATCCTCAAGGGGCTCAATCATTGGCCGATGCTATAAAAAATTATTTTCCGCATAATAGGGTTATAATGGTACTAGGTATACTGGCTGATAAAGATGTTCATGCTATACTTGAAAATCTTGTGCCCTTAGCGGCATATATTATAACCACTCGCCCCGATAGCCCAAGGGCTATGGAAGCTGAAAAACTCTTAGCGCTGGTGAAAGAGATGAATGCACAGGGGCAAGCTATAGATGATATAGAATGTGCTGTGCAGGCGTCCCTCGATATGGCCGGACAGGATGATTTGGTGGTTATAAGCGGTTCGCTTTATCTTATAGGCAGTGTCCGCACATATTTGAAAGGTGCGTTGACGCATTAATTGTATCCGCGTTCTATAGACTTGGTATCATTCATAGACTTAAAAGGGAAATGATCTAATATAAAGTGAAGGATGTGGTGTTATGGCATCAATTGGCAATATAAGGGAGATGTTCCCCGGAGGAAATACTGCCTATGGTTTTTATTCATTTTATGATTATATAATAGGCCCCGAAGCTAACCGTATATTTATAATAAAAGGTGGACCTGGTGTGGGTAAATCCACTATAATGCGCCAAATAGGCGATGAGATGTTGCAAAGAGGGTACGATGTGGAATTTCATCATTGCTCATCGGATAATGATTCCCTGGATGGTGTCGTCATACCGGCTATAAAAATAGCTTTGATAGATGGGACAGCTCCGCATGTAGTGGATCCTAAAAACCCTGGAGCAGTGGATGAGATAATACATCTTGGCGATTATTGGGATGAAAAGGGTATACGGGCATATAAAGATACTATAATAGGGCATAATCGGCAGATAAAGCATTTGTTTGATCGTGCATACAGATACCTGGCAGCAGCAAAATGTTTAAGGGACAATATATCGGTCAGTGTGGAATCGTGTACCGATAAGGCTAAAGTATACCATTTGGCCTATGATATAAATAAAGCTTTATTTAATGATATGCCTATATCCGATAAAGTTGGCAAACAGAGGCATTTATTTGCCAGTGCTATAACACCCGATGGCATAGTAGATCATCTCGATACGCTTATTGTACCGCAAGCTCATCGATACGTGCTTAAGGCGGACATAGGCAGTGGTAGTTCTTATATATTATTAGATATAGCAAAAGCTGCAGAGACTGTAGGGTGCGATGTAGAATTATACCATTGTCCGCTTGTACCAGATGAGGTAGAGCACGTCATTATACCGGCTTTAAATACAGCTATAACTACTTCCAGCAAATTTGCCGATACTTGTACAGCTGCATATGATTTGAATACTTGTATCGATAACGGTAAACTTAACGCATTGAAAGACAAGATATCCAAAGACCGCGTTATGATGGATTCTCTCATGAATGAAGCTATAATCAACATAGCGGCGGCCAAGAAAGTCCATGATGAAATGGAGAGCTACTATAAATCGAATATGAACTTTGAAGCTGTGCAACAGGCAAAAAATAGGTTACTCGAGCGTATATTAAAATATTCTGCCAACTGAGTTGTTATTGCAAATATACGGTGTGGTTTATTACCGCACCGTATATTTATATATCATACGCACAGGATGATATGACTGTTTTGCTTTACGCAGCCCAGGAATACCCAGATCCTGTTCGCGATTTATGTAGGGTACATCGTGCCATTCATGAGCACAGAACATTTGATTTATAGCGACGTAAAGCCCTGGTATATTGGGGTTAGCCTTTTCTATATGAACGTTAGCGGTATCTGGCGTTAACATCTCGCCAAATGAAAATGCCTCTATGTTTCCATCTATAAGAATAATACCGCCTTTTAAGCCCAAATAATCAAAGTGGCCCAAAGCCTTTTTAATGGCGTCATACTCATGAAGTAAGCCCTCGTCGTTGCCGTCTCTTATTTCTAACCATTTTCCGGCAAAGTCTATGCAACCATCTATATATTCTGAAGTAAGGGAGGCATATTCGAAGTTGTTTTCTTTGACGAATCGATTTAGAAAATTCTTTTTTGCATGATACTTGCGCCCCGTCAGCTGTATCAGATCTTCGGTTCTGTATACATAATCGCTGTTGTCTAAATCCAAATCAACGCTTAAGCAAGGATACCACTGTTTTATCTGCGTAGCCATAAATTCCGGTACCCTATAGATCATAAACGGCCATCGTTCGTTTTGAAAGAAATTTATCATGGTATCCAGAACATTCTTTAAACTATCATCTTTTGGTCCTACTGGCGGTAACAGTATATGTTTCTTTTCTATACACGCTATTATACACAAGTAACCATCTACTACAGCATATGTAGAATTATAATAATGGTCCCACATGTACATATTGGTGAAAGTGTATTCTGATATTTCTAATGGGAATTTCATAAGATATTTATCAAATAATGGCTTGGATTCCAATGTTAATGGCCTAAAATCCATATTATGTTTATACCTTTCTATACATCTCTTTTTACTTAAGATTATAATATCATATTTTTCATTATGCAAATGCTTTTAATTTGCCGCACCATTACGCGCAGACGACGGCACCTAAATAGTCATGGGGTTTTATAGAAAATCGAATTTGCTATTGTAGTATAAGCTTATTCTCAATATAATAGGTATAATAAGTGTTATATGAAAGGGATATGAGAATGGCTGATAATTATAAGATTTTGATTATAGACGATGATAAAAACATATGCCAGCTATTAAACTTATATTTTACCAAAGAGGGATTTGAAGTCGATATAGCCAATGACGGCAAGGAAGGTATGAGTCATTTTTCTAACAATCCTCCCAATATCGTCATATTGGATATAATGCTGCCGGGTAAGGACGGTTGGGATGTATGCCGTGAAATCCGAAGGATGAGCGATATACCTATTATAATGCTTACGGCCAAAAGCGAAACTTTCGATAAAGTGCTTGGGCTGGAATTGGGTGCTGATGACTACGTTGTTAAGCCGTTTGACCCAAAAGAATTAATAGCGCGCGTAAAAGCGGTATTGAGGAGATATAATCAGGATAACGATACCAATAATGTTATCATTTACCCAAACCTTGTCATAGATAAAAATACCATGCTGGTTAAATATCAAAAGAAAGAGCTGGAATTGCCTCCAAAGGAATTTGAGCTACTCTACTTTTTGGCTAGTCATCCCAACAAAGTATATACGCGTGAACAACTGCTTGAGCAGGTATGGGGATTTGATTATTATGGCGATTCAAGGACGGTGGACGTCCATATAAACCGCTTGAGGGAAAAAATAGGGAGCGAGGATGACCCATGGAAGATAAGTACCGTATGGGGGGTTGGGTATAAATTTGAAGTCAAATAATAAAAAAACTGCTTTTAGAGGCATACGATCTATATTTAACAAGCTCATGCTTGCATATTTAATAGCTATGCTCATTATGCTCATCATGATGAGCTTGTTGATGTCTAATTTTTTGCGCAATTATTACTTAAACCAAAAGGAGCAACAGCTGCTAAACGGATGCCAGGATATAAACCAATTGGCCGCTCAATACCTTCTTGGATATATAGATGATAAATACTTAAATTTCGCATTGAGCACAGTGGATGAAACGGTTAACGCTAGTATATGGTTTGTCGATAATAGGGGATATGTTTGGGCCGAATCAGGTTTTTTGGATAACAGCTGGAGAGGCGTGCAGCTTACGGGTGAGGATGTTAAAAAGGTATTGTCGGGAGAAACCATAACGAAAATCGGCAAATTCGATGATCGCTTTTCAACACCCATGCTTACCGTCGGTATGCCCATAAAGATGGGCAGATTGATAATGGGAGCTGTATTTATGCACTCGCCTTTATATGAGATAAATATGGCATTAGAAAGTGCTTATCGTTTTATATGGCTATCTTTATTAATATCTGCTTCTGTGGCTACCATATTGATTTATTGGATCTCTCAGCGTATATCTCAACCCCTCATAGAGATGAGCGATATCGCTAAGTCCATGTCAAAAGGCGATTTTTCACAGAAAGCTACTGTAAACTCCAGAGATGAAGTCGGTCAGCTGGCGATTAGTTTTAATAAAATGGCTGAGGCTTTGGAAAATCTAGAAGATATGAGGCGTGGATTTGTTAGCAGCGTATCCCACGAATTGAAATCACCTTTGACCAGCATAAGAGGATTTGTACAGGGCATTCTCGACGGCACTATACCTCCGGAAGAACAAACGCGATATCTTACCATAGTTTTAGAAGAAACAGATAGATTAAATAAGATTATAAAGGAACTGTTGGAATTATCCCGCATGGAATCCTCTCAATTTCAATTAACCATGTCTAATTTCGATGTGAACGAGCTGATAAGACGCGTTCTATTAAGACAAGAAAAGCGTATTGAGCAAAAGGAATTGGATGTTCAAATAGATTTTGAGCAGGATCGTTGTATGGTAGAGGCCGATAAAGATCGTATAGAAGAGGTGCTCATAAATCTCATAGATAATGCCATAAAGTTTACGCCGGAGAAAGGGCATTTGGTTGTCAGCACTCGTCTGGAAGAGGGAAAAGTATACATTTCTGTAAGCGATAATGGTATAGGTATATCTGAAGAAGACTTACCGCATATCTGGGAGAGATTTTATACCGCCGACAAAGCCAGAGCCTCCGGTAGTACGGGATTAGGGCTTTCTATCGTTAAACGAATCATAGAACAGCATCATCAAAGTATATGGGTAAAAAGTATTCCTGGACAGGGTACGACATTTACCTTTACATTGGCTCACAGCGACTATTCAGGTGCTGCTTTACGCATGGGCGACGATAACGATTAGCTTCCGGCTAATATATTTCGGATAAGCACTATTATTTACAGATTGTTTATTGATTATTAAAGTTATACCAATATAATTATAAGTGAAAAATAAACGAGGAGGCGCTTAATATGAGCGATTTCTATAACTTTGATTATGATGACGATCATAAGGATTACAAACAAAAACCAAGTTTTTTCACGTATTTGGTCCTCGTACTGGTAGGTATACTGATAGGAGTTATAATAATGTACTATATCGGCAACCCGGTACAAAACCAACAGGCGATCGGTTCGGCCGAAACCGATGAGCAGAGCAATGTTGCATCAGGCAATGCTTCGTCGCCTATTATAGTGAGCAGTGATAACTTGCCGATACTTAAAAGCGACAATCCGATAGTCGATATTTCTAAAAATGTAGGTCCGGCAGTAGTGGGCGTGATAAACAAGGTGGAAATTGTTCAAAGCCCAGGTGGAGGATTCTTCTTTAACCCCGGGGGTTTCCCATGGGGACAAGACGGAGATAACGGAAGCAACGACAGCGATCAGCCATCCACACAGCAGCAAGAGCAGGGATCTGGATCCGGTATAATAATATCATCTGACGGCTATATCGTCACCAACAATCATGTGGTAGAGGGTGCAGACAGCGTAACGGTGTTACTGCAGGGTGGCGAAGAAGTACCTGCTAAAATCGTAGGCACCGATCCTGACAGTGATTTGGCAGTCCTTAAAGTTGATAAAAATAACTTGCCCGCAGCTACGTTAGGCGATTCATCCAAGACACAAACCGGTGAAATAGTGGTGGCCATAGGCAATCCGTTAGGCAAAGATTTAGCCGGTACTGTTACTATGGGCGTTATTAGTGCTACAGATCGTACATTGACAGTAGAAGGCAGAACAATGAAGATGCTTCAGACCGATGCCGCCATAAATCCTGGTAACAGCGGAGGGGCTTTGGTTGACTTGAACGGTACGGTTATAGGTATAAATACATTAAAAGAGGTAGTAGCCGGTATAGACCCATCTTACGGTGCTATCAGCGCCGAAGGCATAGGATTCGCCATACCGATAAACGAAGCCAAACCCATAATAGAGCAGCTCATAAACCAAGGCTATGTAAGCCGTCCCGGGCTTGGCATAACCGGTTTGGAAATAAACGATATCATTAGGCAACAGTATGCTAATATAACGCCTGATATGCCATATGGTATAGGCGTAAATGAGGTTATGCCAGGCGGTCCGGCCGAAAAAGCTGGGATAAAACCCGGCGACATTATAATAAAGCTGGACGGTACTGAAATAAAGACGTTTGACCAACTTCAAAGCATAATAAAACAGCATAAGATCGGCGACAAAGTAACTGTTACCGTTTGGAGAAACGGCGAAGAATTAGACTTTGAAGTACAGCTTGGCGATCTCGGTAAGATGAGCCAGCAGTAATCATTGATCGTAAACATAACGCGCTTTTACACGGGGAAGGGTATCGTAAGTGCCATCGACTTCCCCGTATAATTTTATATTATCGCCATCTTTCCATGGCGAAAGCATGCCCTGATACTCTATATATAGTTTATCAGACGATGACAGCTTGAGGTAAAAAATCGATATACCGTTTTGTATTGATAAACCCTCTATTTGGCCTAAGAAAAGCCCTATTTTATTCTGATAAACCCTTGGATATTTTATCAACTGATCGTAAGGTATATCCCATGCTTTCCTTATGTATTCGTCCTCGCTCTGAGACTGATCGGGAGTATTATTTGTTTGCTCTCCTGTTCCCGAAGCTATATCTGCGACGTTTGTAGGCAAGCGCTTTATAGATACGGATTGCCTGACCAACGAGCGATTGGGAGCGCTGACCGTTATGTATATATCGTTTACGCCTTCTGACGGCAGGTTCACACTGGCTTCAAGCATACCATCAGCGCTGACCAGATCAGAGAAATCATTGCTGTTTATGAGTACGGTAGAGCCTGGGTCAACCTGAACCTTCATTATGTAGTGATCATCCGCGACTTCGGCATATCCATCAACCGGATCTATAATTTTTATGGTAGATACAGGAGTGGATTTGGATTGTTCGGCATTGACAACATTGTCTATAGTTGCCTTCCGACCGGCTGAAGCAGCTATCATTTTACCTATTTGAACGGAAAATATAACTATTATCACGGCCGTGCAAATCCAGACTCCAATAAACACGCCGATTCTCATCGTTCCACGTATTGCAATGCGGACAAAACACATTCAAACCCTCCTACTAAAATCTATCAATATTCTATCATATTCGACAATATAAATAAATGCATTTGACAAGATTTTTTCTTGATATTATATGAGATTTTACTTGATATTTTGTGGTAAAGTGGTAGAATAGTATCAGAGAAATTGAGTTGGGAGGTGGGTAAATGAAGGCTAAATTTATTTTAAGCGCTTTTGCAGATGAAATTTCTTTAGATCTGCAAGAAGAAATGGACGTATTGGAGCAATGCGATATCCATTACATAGAGATGCGCAACGTAGGCGATCGATGTATTATCGATTATCAGGACAAAGACATATCAGATATAAAAAAACAATTGGATCAAAGAGGATTTAGATTGTCGGCTATAGGTTCTCCGATAGGTAAGATCTCGATAGAAGATGATTTTAAACCTCATCTTGACAGATTTAAACGCACCATGGAAGTAGCTCATATGCTGGAGACGCCCTACATACGCATGTTCTCATTTTTTATTCCCAAGGGCAGTGATCCCTATGATTACAGAGGAGAAGTCATGGAGAGGTGGACTGCTTTTGTGACGGCAGCGCAAGATCAGGGTCTGATATTGCTTCATGAGAATGAAAAAGAGATATATGGGGATATCCCTGAAAGATGCGTGGACATAATCCAAACCATGAACGTGCCTTTTGTCAAAGCGACGTTTGATCCGGCCAATTTTGTTCAATGTGATGTGGAAACATATCCGCACGCTTTTGACTTATTGAAGGATCATATAGCCTATATGCACATAAAGGACGCGCTGTATAAGGACCATAGCGTGGTACCTGCAGGCCAAGGCGATGGCAAAATACGCGATGTACTGCGTGAGCTGGACCAAGCTGGATATGAAGGCTTTGTTTCCATAGAGCCGCACTTAAATAACAGTTTGCCTGGCGGAGGTCCGGAAAATTTTAAAAAAGCTTACGGAGCACTTATGGATATACTTAACAGTTTATAGAATTAAAGGAGGAGAAATATGCGATTTGCGATAGTAGGATGCGGCGTGATAAGCGCTACGCATTCAGCCTGTATAAACGGTATAGACGGAGCCGAGTTGGTGGCCGTAGCCGATATAGTTGAAGAAAAGGCTCAAAAGTTGGCACAAAAATACGGATGCGATTATTACGTGGACTATCACGATATGCTTAAGCGTGATGACATTGACGTGGTAAATGTATGTGTGCCAAGTGGTTTGCACCATGTGATAGCTATTGATGCGATGAAAGCCGGAAAGCACGTTATAGTGGAGAAGCCCATGGATGTGACCTTGCCCGCTGCTGATGCCATGTTAGAAACCGCCTATAAGACCGGCATGAAGATGTCCATCATATCACAGCATCGTTTTGATGATGCCATGATAGAGGTAAAGAAAGCCATTGATTCCGGTCGATTGGGCAAATTGTATTTCGGAGCATCCCATACTAAATGGTATAGGAGCCAGGAATACTATGACAGCGGCGATTGGCGCGGTACGTGGGAACTCGATGGCGGCGGGGCTATCATGAATCAATCAGTACATTATGTAGATCTTCTTCAATATGCCTTAGGCCCTGTCGATGAGATATATGCCTATACTGGTACGCTTGCCCATGTACGTATAGAAGTAGAGGATCTGGCTGTGGCCAGCGTTAAGTTTAAGAGCGGCGCACTTGGCATGATAGAAGGCAGTACGCTGGCATGGCCCGGACTATCTACCAAGCTTGACATATACGGCGAGAATGGTACTGTCGGTATAGAGAATGATAAACTTGCATATTGGAATTTAAAAGATGCTACTGAAGAGGATAAGCATAAGCTAAACAGCAAACAAGAGATAAAGGTTGGAGCGGCAGATGCCGCAGCTATATCGGCAAGCTCTCATGCCCGCCAGATTATGGATGTGATGGATGCGATAAAGAATAATAGGCAACCAAAAGTCAATGGTGAGGAAGGGCGTAAACCTTTAGCTGTAATAGTGGCATTATATGAATCAGCCAGAACGGGTAAACCGGTTGAAGTATCATAAGAATTGTCGATAGAATAAAAGAGAGATAGGTTAGTATATTGCTCCGACCTATCTCTCTTTTAGTTGCCAATAATTTAGATAGCATTTTCTCCGGTATCGCCTGTGCGTATTCGTATTACATCTTCTATATTATATACAAAAATCTTGCCGTCGCCTATTTGCCCGGTACGAGCCGTTTTGGATATCACATCGATGACTTTATCCAGATCTGTATCGTTTACCGCTATTTCTATTTTTACCTTAGGCAAAAGGTTAATATTAAGTTCTACACCTCTATAAACCTCTTTGCGCCCTTTTTGGCGACCGCAACCCATAACTTGGGTTACGGTCATACCCACTATGCCATGATCGTTCAAAGTTTCTTTTACATCATCCAATTTTTCCGGGCGTATTATAGCTTCAATTTTTTTCATCGCGATCACACTCCTTCATTCTAATATATCGGCGTTAACCGATGTAACGATCGGCGATGCCGTCTTAAGAGTAAAATCCCCATAAGCTACGGTATCGTGCTCGCCGGCATCCAACCCGCCTATTTCTTCTTCGTGATTGACTCTGAGACCTGTTGTGTGCTTTAATACGGTGAATAATATAAAGGACATTACCACAGTCCATAGGAATACAGAGCCTACGCCAAGCAACTGTATCAATAGGAGGTGTATGCCGCCCCCATAGAATAAGCCGCCCTCGGTGGCGAATAAGCCCACCATGATGGTGCCAAAAGTTCCGCATACACCATGAACCGATATAGCGCCGACAGGATCATCTATCCTTACCTTCTTATCGAAGAATTCCACTGAAGATACTACCAGCAAACCGCATAGTGACCCTATAATAGCAGCTCCTACCGGGCTTACTGCCAATGTACCTGCGGTTATGCCTACCAAGCCGGCGAGAGCGCCGTTTAATGTCATGCTTACGTCCGGTTTGCTATACCTCAGCCATGTATAGATCATGGTGACTACGGCTCCCATAGCACCGGCTAGATTTGTGGTGAGCGCTATATGGCCTATCGCGGGGTTGGTGCCGGATAATGTGCTGCCGGGATTAAAGCCAAACCAGCCGAACCATAGGATGAAAGTGCCCAAGGCCGCCAAAGTTATACTATGTCCCGGTATGGCGTGTACCGAACCGTCTTTACCATATTTGCCTATACGGGGGCCAACCATTGCGGAACCTACAAGCGCCGTCCAACCGCCTACCGAGT
This sequence comes from Mahella sp., assembly GCF_020054945.1. Lineage (GTDB taxonomy): Bacteria > Bacillota > Clostridia > Mahellales > Mahellaceae > Mahella. The sequence goes on along the minus strand of NZ_JAIHAU010000054.1, from coordinate 8,111 downwards.
GTACTACCGTAGAACCCGCGAAATCGATCATGCCTAGGTCTTGAAGCCATCCACCGCCCCATATCCAATGGCCTACTACAGGATATATTATCAGACTTATTACTGCGCTGTATATGCAGTATGCCGCAAACTTTGTCCTTTCTGCCATAGCTCCCGATACTATAGTAGCAGCAGTAGCAGCGAACATAGTCTGAAATACCAGAAATGCAGGGAGCGGTATCGATAGGCCAAGATGTTCTGCGTTTCCAGACAGGCCGAACAGATTAGTACCAAAAAGCCCGGCGGCGTCGGCACCAAACATTATACCGAAGCCTATCAACCAATATATCGGCGTACCGATAGCGAAGTCCATAAGATTTTTCATTACTATATTGGCTGCATTTTTCGCTCGCGTCATGCCGGCTTCTACCATGGCAAACCCAGCCTGCATGAAGAATACCAAAAATCCTGCTAATAATGTCCATATTGTATCAATGGCTACAGCATTGGACGCTGCAGTCGGTTCATCTGCTGCAAAAGCCAAAGCAGGCATTAACAGCAATGCTAATAATACCGTTATAAATGCAATTCTCTTCATTTCTCTCACTCCTAATCAAATCTAATTAATCAAAGCACGTATCGGTTTTTTGATCATACTATCATAGTTTCATAGACATCCTCCTCCTCTCTATACGCAAAGAGCCCCAAAAGGATGCATCATGCATCTTTTTGGGGCTCCGTTACCCTATACCGACTATACCGCGCAGCGCCGCACGATATAAACAAAAAGGCGCCTTGGAAACCGAGGTTTACCAAAGCGCCTTTGCTATATATACGTCATCGTATAATCAACTTGCTCGTTTACTATAAATATAATATCAAGAGAAATACTTTATGTCAAGAAATTTTTTTGTCATAACCTGCACGACAATGAATAATATTTATGTAGGTGGTGGTATCATTGAAGATTATTATAATAAGGCGTCAGGTGCTGATACAAATAGCTATTATATTAGTGCTGATAGCTGTGGTGCTATTAATATTGCATCAGACCGGTACTGTTGCATTGGGCGTATTCTTCGCGCCTAATAAGGAGCTGCCGATATATTCGGTCGATGTGCCGGATAAACGCATTGCCATAAGTTTTGACGCTTCATGGGGCGCCGAACAAACCGATCAATTACTTAAAATATTGAAAGAACGGAATATTAAAACAACATTCTTTCTTGTAGGCATATGGATAGATAAATATCCCGATAAAGTAAAAGCTATAGCAAATGATGGACATGAGATAGGCAATCACTCAAATACGCATCCTCATATGAACAAATTGTCTGAGCAAGAGATACGCGATGAACTGGATAAAGTTAGCCAAAAAATAGAGGCATTGACCGGCAAAAAAACAACGCTGTTCAGGCCGCCTTTTGGAGAATACAACGACAAGGTCGTTCGCACAGCGCGAGCTGCCGGATACGAGGTTGTACAATGGGATGTGGATTCGCTTGACTGGAAAAATTATGGTGTTGATGATGAAGTTGACCGTGTGCTTAAAAAGGTACGCAACGGTTCTATAGTATTATTTCACAATGACGCTGAGTACACACCGCAAGCACTGCCTATAATATTGGATAAGCTTATACAAGACGGCTACAAGATTGTGCCGATATCAGAGCTGATATACCCGCCGCCTTATTATATAGACCATACCGGTCGACAATTTAAATCCGAGGATGCAGATATGTAATATTAGTATCTGTGCATGAATAGTATTTATCATATATAACGACTATACACAGGAGGAATGGAGAGGGAGGATGATATGGTTACATATGGTTGTGATACTAACAGTATAATATTGGCGGGTATTGTACAAGACGATTTACAATATAGTCACCAGATCTATGGCGAGGGATTCTATACATTTCATTTATCGGTGCCGAGAATAAGCGCTTATAAAGATATATTGCCGATAACCCTGTCTGAAAGGCTGTTGAATGCCTTGACGATACACATAGGGGATTCCGTTGTAATAGAAGGGCAGATAAGATCTTACAACAAATTTATAGACGGAGGCAATAGGCTTATAATAACGGTTTTTGCCAGAGATATAAAGTTAGTTCAAGAAGATGATTATATAAAAAACCCGAATCAGGTCTTTTTAGATGGATTTATATGCAAACAGCCGGTGTATCGTGTAACGCCATTGAATAGGGAAATAAGCGATCTATTGTTAGCCGTCAACAGGTCATATAACAAATCCGATTATGTACCGTGCATAGCGTGGGGACGGAATGCACGTTTTTGCAGCAACTTGAAAATTGGCGAGCGTATAAAAATATGGGGAAGGCTGCAGAGCAGGGAGTATCAAAAGCATATAAGCGAGCAGGAAGTGATAAATAAGACGACCTATGAGGTATCTATAGCCAAATTAGAACTGGCGGATATTGAAAATGAAAATAAGGGTTGATATAAAATCGCTTTCGCGATAAAATAAAAGAGGATTTTATATTTTTATGTAGAATATAGATAATAAAATTATTTATTTAGTGAGGGTATGCCTTATTGCAGAAAAGTGATGAGAATGAGAGTAAATATGGATGTGGAATTAAAACAAACGCAAAAGGTTATAATGACCCCCCAGCTCCAACAGGGATTGGGGATATTGCAATTACCGGCTGTAGAACTGAATAAATATTTGCGTGAGCAAGCAGAAATAAATCCGTTGCTGGAATTAGAAGACAATATAGATGAAGGTATAGAAGAATCATTGCCTGATTATGCTGTAGAAGATCCGCCACCGGACTGGACTGAATATTTTGCTGATGAGGATTATTATGATTATGATGATGCTAAAGCCAGTGGCGATAAGTCGAGTTTATATTATGAAAATATAGGCGATGACACTAAATCATTACAGCAACATCTTTTAGAACAATTGGTGCCTTCTAATCTGTCTGAAACCGACATGCGCATAGCAAGGTATATAATAGAAAGTCTGGATGATAACGGATATATAAACCTTTCAAAATATGAGATAGCTGAGTTGCTTGGTATAGACAGGCAGACAGTATCACGGGTGTTATCTGTTATACAGCAACTCGACCCGCCAGGTGTGGGTGCTAGGAGTTTAAGAGAATGTCTGCTTATACAGCTTCGCCAAAAAGGGTTATTGGAGGATGATGTGCAGAGCGTTATACTTGGAGCGCTACGCGAATTAGCCGAAAATAAATTTGCATATATATCCAGACAATTTGGTATCCCGATTCAGCGTATTCAAGAAATAAGCGAGATGGTAAAGCAACTGGACCCCAAACCGGGCCGGTGGTTTTTTAATGGGAATGCAACGAGATACATTATACCTGATATATTGGTAAGCAAGAAGCAAGACGGATATAATATAACGCTCCATCCTTATTCGATGCCGAATGTCGAGATAAATCAGTTCTATAAAAGGCTTTTAGATACCGATGAAGTCGATGACGCTGTGGCCGCTTATATCTCTCAAAAGCTTGAAGAGGCTTTGTGGCTTATAAAGTGCGTGGAACAAAGGAAAATAACTTTGCAAAAAGTGGCTTCGGCCATCGTAGAGCAGCAACAAGAATTCTTCGATAACGGCATCAAGTTTTTAAAGCCGCTAACATTAAAAGATATAGCTGCTATGGTGGATATGCACGAATCTACCGTTAGCCGTGCTGTGAGCGGAAAGTACATGCAGACGCCGAGGGGTATGTTCGATATGAAATATTTTTTTGCAAGCGGCATAAGCAAATCGGACGGTAGCAGTATAGCAGCGGCGGCTATAAAGGAGTTCATACAGGAATTTATAGACGGTGAGGATTCCAATAAACCGTTAAGCGATAATGCCATAGCCCTTATGTTGAATGAAAAAGGTATAAAGATTTCACGCCGTACGGTAGCAAAATACAGGGAGGAAATGCAGTTACCCTCATCCGATAAAAGAAGAAAGCTTTAAATCATAAATAAAGATGTGCCACTTTGAGCATATCTTTATTTATGACCGTTCAGATGTGAGAAGGAGCAAAATTTATACCAGATATTGAATTTCAGTGGATAATATGATAGAATATTAACGATGGTAAAAGGTCATGTAAGTAATATATAATTCATGGCCTAGGTATACTAGCAAAAGAGCTGTAAAGCTTTTATAAAAATTTACATAAACGGAGGATTCTATTATGTCTACAAAAATAGGTATAAACGGTTTCGGCCGCATAGGCAGAAATGCCTTTAAGGCGATGTTGGCTAAATATCCTGATATGGATGTAGTAGCCATAAACGACTTGACTGATTCAAAAACATTAGCGCATCTTTTAAAATATGATTCCTGTTACGGTAAATTCAATGGTGAAGTAGAAGCAACAGATGGCGCGTTGATTGTAAACGGCAAAGAGATAAAGATATTAGCGGAACGTGATCCTGCTAAATTGCCATGGAAGGATATGGGTGCTGAGATAGTGCTCGAATCCACGGGCTTATTTACCAGCCGTGATAAGGCTTCCAAGCATATAGAAGCGGGTGCAAAGAAGGTCATCATCTCTGCTCCTGCCAAGCAAGAGGATATAACTATAGTGATGGGTGTTAATGAGGATAAGTATAATCCCGCCGAGCACAATATTATATCTAACGCATCGTGCACGACCAACTGCCTGGCGCCGGTTGCTAAGGTCATATTAGACAATTTCGGCATTAAGCGCGGCTTGATGACCACTGTCCATTCATATACCAATGATCAGAGAATATTGGATCTTCCTCACAACGATCTGCGCAGAGCCAGGGCTGCCGCTCTGTCTATAATACCCACTACCACAGGTGCGGCCAAGGCGGTAGCATTGGTATTGCCCGAATTAAAAGGCAAACTTAACGGATTTGCCATGAGGGTACCCACCCCTACGGTATCTATAGTGGATTTTGTAGCTGATTTAGATAAGAAAGTCACCGCAGAAGAGATCAACGCTGCTTTGAAAGCCGCTTCTGAGGGCCCGATGAAGGGAATACTCGGTTACACCGAGGAACCGTTGGTATCGGTGGATTTCCGCGGCGATGAGCGCTCTTCGATAGTGGATGCATCGCTTACCATGGTTATGGACGACGATATGATCAAAGTCGTGGCATGGTATGACAACGAGTGGGGTTATTCGAACAGGATAGCCGATCTGATAAACTACGTGATCGAAAAGGGGCTGTAAAGCCATGTTGAACAAGAAGACCATAGAGGATATCGACTTAAGCTATAAAAAGGTGCTGGTGAGGGTAGACTTTAATGTGCCGTTGGATGAAAACAGACATATAACCGATGATAGGCGCATAAGAGAGGCATTGCCTACTATAAAGTACCTTGTAGATCATAATGCTATGGTTATATTAGTTTCTCATCTGGGACGCCCCAAAGGCAAATTCGATGAGAAATATAGCATGGCGCCGGTGGCGGAAAGGTTGCAGGAACTATTGGACAAGCCTGTTATTCTAGCCAAAGATGTTATAGGCGATAGCGCTAAAGCTTGCGTTGCTGCTATGAAGCCTGGCGACATAGTCCTTTTGGAGAACGTACGTTTCCACGCAGAAGAGGAGAAAAACGATCCTGACTTTGCTAAAGCTTTAGCGGGTTTGGCGGAAATATACGTAAACGATGCTTTTGGGACAGCTCATAGGGCACATGCATCTACAGCAGGAGTAGCTGCTTACTTGCCCGCTGTGGCAGGATACCTGATTAAAAAAGAATTGGATATCATGGGTAGAGCCCTTGATAATCCTGAGAGACCATTTGTAGCTGTGCTGGGCGGCGTGAAGGTGTCGGATAAGATAGGTGTTATAAACAACCTTATCGATAAGGTGGATACGCTTATTATCGGCGGTGCGATGGCTTATACGTTCTTCAGGGCTAAGGGTTATTCTACCGGCGATTCTGTGGTGGAAGAGGATAAAATCGACTTAGCTAAGGAACTTATGGCTAAAGCTCAAGCTAAAAGAGTTGAGCTTTTATTGCCGGTAGATAACGTCGTGGCTAAGGAATTCAAAGCTGATGCCGAGCATAAAGTTGTACCCAGTGAGGCGATGCCGGATGGCTGGCAGGGTGTCGATATAGGGCCAAAGACCATAGAAATGTTTTCTAAGGTTATAGAAAATGCCAAAACTGTGGTATGGAATGGGCCTATGGGTGTATTTGAGATGCCGGCTTTCGCCAATGGTACCAGAGCTATAGCCGAAGCGATGAGTCGGTGCAAAGGGGTTACCATAATAGGAGGCGGCGATTCCGCTGCTGCTGTAGAGCAATTAGGATATGCCGATAAAATGACGCATATATCTACCGGTGGCGGTGCTTCATTGGAATTTCTGGAAGGTAAAGAGCTGCCAGGGGTAGCTGTATTAACGCTTTGATAAATGAAATAAAGCCATTAGTGGCGGATGCAAAGTGTGAAGTAGTGGTGTGTCCGCCTTTTGTGTGCCTGCCGGCAGCTAAAGATGCTTTAAAGGGTTCAAATATAAAGCTCGGTGCGCAAAATATGCATTGGGAAGAAAAAGGCGCTTATACAGGAGAGATATCAGCGCCTATGTTAAAAGAAGTTGGGGTAGAATACGTTATAATAGGACATTCTGAGCGACGTCAGTATTTTGCGGAAACCGATCAAACGGTTAATAATAAAGTATTGGCGGCATTTACCCACGATCTCCTACCCATAGTATGCGTAGGAGAGACACTGGAACAACGTGAAGCCGGGCAGACCGAAATATTGGTTAGAAACCAGATTAAGGGAGCATTGGAAGGATTAGTAACCGATGCGGCACGGCAGGTAGTTATAGCATATGAGCCTATATGGGCTATTGGTACCGGCCGCAATGCGTCACCTGAAGATGCTAATGACGTCATAAAGATCATACGCGATACTATAGCCGGTATGTTTGGCCAAGATGTGGCCGAGGCCGTGAGGATACAGTACGGCGGAAGCGTTAATGCCAAGAATGCTGCGGATTTGCTGGCTATGTCCGATATAGATGGTGCGTTGGTCGGAGGAGCTAGTCTGAAGTCTGCGGATTTTGCCGTAATAGTTAGAGCTTGTTGAAAGGAGAAAATATGCCCAAGGATTTAGCCATGTTGATTATATTGGACGGATTTGGCATAAGCAAAGCAAAAGAGGGTAATGCTGTATATGCTGCTAATAAGCCAAATTTGACCGGTTATTGGAATATTTACCCGCATACTGCTATTCACGCCAGCGGCTTGGATGTGGGTTTGCCTGAGGGGCAAATGGGCAACTCCGAAGTAGGACATTTGAATATCGGTGCCGGACGTATTGTTTATCAGGACCTGGTTCGTATAACCAAAGATATCAAAGAGGGGCCTTTTTTCGAGAATCCTGAGTTTTTGGCTGCCATAGAAAATGCAAAAAGCCGTAATTCTGCCTTGCATTTAATGGGCTTGCTATCAGATGGTGGCGTGCATAGCCATATAGAGCATTTGTATGCCTTGCTGGACTTGGTTAAAAGCCATGGCTTACAAAAAGTTTATGTGCATTGCTTTTTAGACGGCCGAGATGTACCACCTGCCTCAGCTAAGATATATATAGGGGCTTTGCAGAGCAAAATAAACGAACTGGGCGTTGGTGATATAGCTACCGTGATGGGGCGCTATTATGCTATGGACCGCGATAAGCGCTGGGACAGAGGCAACTATACAGCCGCATGACTCTATTATATTTTTTAACTTCAGAGCTGATCGAGCACGTGAAATAACCAGCAGTTTTATAAAACCGGATTTTGATGGGTTTGAAAGGGCAAGGGGTTATTTCCCGCTGTTCTTCGTTTCTATGACGCAATATGATGCGGCATTTACCAATATATCATATGCGTATCCACCCCAAGAATTAAAGAATACATTTGGCGAATATATAAGCGGGCTGGGATTGAAACAGCTCAGAATAGCTGAAACCGAAAAATATGCACACGTCACATTTTTCTTCAATGGCGGTGTGGAGCAGCCCAATGAAGGCGAAGATAGGGTATTGATACCATCGCCCAAAGTGGCTACTTATGATTTAAAGCCGGAGATGAGCGCTTTCGAGGTAACCGATGAAGTGATACGCCGTATAGAATCGGATAAATACGATACCATTATC
>NZ_JAIHAU010000053.1 GCF_020054945.1 Mahella sp. | reverse complement strand
CGCCGGAGGATCATTGTCTATTGATCCGAAATTACCATGCCCGTCTACCAATGGATATCTCATGCTGAAATCCTGTGCCATACGCACCATGCTGTCGTACACCGCAGCCTCGCCGTGCGGATGATATTTTCCGAGCACGTCACCGACTATCCTGGCCGATTTTCTATACGATTTTTCAGCTGCCAAGCCTAACTCGTTCATAGCATAAAGTATGCGGCGATGTACTGGTTTTAAGCCATCACGTACATCAGGCAGTGCTCTGCCCACTATGACGCTCATGGCATAATCTATGTATGAATGTTTCATCTCTTCTTCGAGATTTACTTCTATAACTTTTGTTTGTTCCTCTTCAGGCATTTATATTCCTCCATATGTTTGTATGCTCTCTTATATATTATATCATATTTTCGCATAAAAAACGGCGAACTTTGATCATTTGAATGACTAAATTTCACTCTTGACGAAAGCATAAAGATGGTCTATACTAGATGATGTGATGAGCGCCTGTAGCCCAATTGGATAGAGCGCTTGGCTACGGACTAAGAGGCTGGGGGTTCGAATCCCTCCAGGCGCACCATTAGATATTTTCATATTATAGCGCGCGCGGGAAAACCGCGGACGCCGCATTATTTGATTCTGGGAATAAAAGCGCAGCCCAAAAGGCATCGTGCACAACAAGGAAATCAAAATAAGTCTGGTAAGCTGGCATAGCTCAATCGGCAGAGCAGCTGATTTGTAATCAGCAGGTTAAGGGTTCGAGTCCCTTCGCCAGCTCCAATATTTTAGCGGCTTGCAGGGCTTGGGATATTCTCCCAAACCCTTTTTTGTATGCGAAATTCTATAACGCCACTAGTTATATGCTTGTTCCACAAATGGTTCTAGTGTTCTTTTGCAATCGCTATTTTCTACTATTAAAAGATGAAGGCTTTTTAACGCTGCGTATATGAATTGAACAGGTTATTGTAGATAGGCAGTATTTTTTAAAACAGCCTTTATAGCAGCTTCAATAGCTAATGCCGCAAAACCCCCTATCAAAGCATTTATAAGCTGCGGAAGTTGCATAGCCTGAGCTATCGGCTGAGGTACAGATACTACGAAGCGTACAGCTGACGACAGTATAAGGAATTTTACTATTGAACCGGCGGCGATACCGATAACAGAACCCCACCGCTTACCCATAAATTGTCGGCCCAACCAAAACAGTAACACCATAACGCCATTGCCTATCATTATAAACGGTATCATAGGCGCCAGGGGAGGCGCCAATATGCCCCTTAAAAAGGCTATCCAAGGCGTCAGCAGGCCTATAATTATACCGCTTATTGCGCCCACAAAGGCCCCTGATAGAAATAGCATAGCGTTAACAAGCGGGCCGGTTACAGGCTGGGGTAATCCTATCATTTGAACCACTAAAGTTATAGCTAAAAGCACCGCTGATAGCGTTATCCATCTTATGCGCTTATGCATATCCATGATTCCCTCCTTTAGAATCTTGCCATCCGATCCGCGCTGAGGGTATACAGTCAAGCGAACTGGAATAGGCTTTGATGTCAAGAAGCAAGCTGCCATCCAGCGCGTCCAAACCTCTCACAGTCAGTTTATTTCCGTCGACCGAAACAAGGTCAACGATGCACAGCGCGATAGGGTTTGGGCGATTCGGAGAGCGGCTGGAAAACACGCCGATTTGCTCGGTACTAAATGGTGTAGTGCTTTGCAACACGTTCCTGTCCGACCTGTCCCCCCAGTACATTACAAACAGGTTAGTCAAGGTTTCCACGCCTTTCAGCCCGGGCACATATTCATCAAATAATTCGATGACCGCAAGATTATCTGAAAGCCTTCCTTGACGAGGTGCGTCTTTTTTATCTTTATACCGGCTATGAATTATACCGATCGGTTTCAGTTCTATATTCACATACAAACCTCCTCTTTTTCAGGCTTTATCATGGCTACCATCCTCTCGAATAATCCCGAAAGCAATCCAGACAGACCTTTTTTCCGTCTTGTAGGCGTATCTTGTGTTCCGGCGCTTCTTCGCCGCATATTTCGCATACGACGGTAGAGAAAAGCCTGGCTTTCTCCGGCACCCCATATCGCGGTTTGCCAAAAGAGAATACCTCATCAATCGGCGCGTTCAGGATAAATGCTTGCCTTTGAGTGCGATCCATATTCCCTGCGTTTGGCTTTGCAATCACACGCAAACTTTCCCCCGTCTTTCGATTATAGAAATTGAAAGCCATCTTGCCGGTCCCATGATAAAGCAAATTACCCTTTCCAAGCGTGCAGCCGGTAATCACCTGTATGGCATCCACGCCGCAAGCATCGTTTTCCGTCACGCATACAATTTCTTCGTCGGCAGAAAACTCCAATCCTAATTTTTCTATTGCTGCTTCACAAGCTCGAAAACCGATAGCTAATCCCGGACATTGGTGTCCATGAAACGCTACGCATTTTTCCCAAAGTTGTTGATCCATTGTACCCCTTTCTCTGATAAAAAACAAAGACCGACTAAGCATGGTCTCATATAGCTTAGATCCGTTGTCTTATCCTGCATCATAAATAAATTTTCTCCGCTGACTTAAGATGGTTCTCCATCATGACCATGGCCTCTACGCTTGCATGACCGATTTGGCATTCCTTCTCCGCCATCGGAATCGACCCTGTATATTGTTTTCTGATGGCATTGCGGGCATACCATGTCACACCCGCGTCCGGTACCATACGGTTCTTCAAATTCATAACCGCATGAGGCACAGCGGAAATGCCTTTTTGTTACCTGGTAATTGCCGCCCTCTATACGTATAGCCTTTCCGTCAATCAAAGCCTCGGCGATCTTCTGATGAGCGGTAACCAGTATCCGCTGAAATGTAGGACGCGAGATCTGCATGCGCTGTGCGCACTCTTTTTGTTCCAGCCCTTCCAAATCCTTAAGCCTTATAGCTTCAAATTCCTCTATACTTAAAACGACTTCCTCCAGCTGCCTCATGGGTATTCCCATCGGTTTAAAAAGCGAGATATATGGTAGATCTTCTACAAATCTGGTCTTTGGCGGTCTCGGCATTCCATCCACTCCTGTCGTTATAATCTATATAGAATCTATATAGATTATAACCTTTTTTATATCTTGTATCAAATACTATATTTCACAATATTATTGACATATGACCATAATATGATTATACTTACTATTAGAGCATATGCTCACTATAAAAATAAACGGAGGTATGTTAATGTGAAAATAGCAGTTACAGCCACAGGGCGGACACCGTCCGTACCGATAGATAGCAGGTTTGGCAGAAGTCCGTTTTTCATCATATACGATATAGATAAGGATTCTTGGGAATGCATCGAAAACGATAGCACTGCTTCTGCAAGCGGAGCCGGTATATCTACCGCCCAAATGCTGGCGGCAAAAGGCGTGAATGCCGTTATAACAGGTAACGTAGGGCCAAATGCCATACAAGCACTTCAAGCTGCCGGCATCGATGTATACGCTGCAGCTAGCGGCAGTGTGGAGCAGGTCGTTGAAATGTATAAGCGTGGCGTATTGGAAAAAATCTCAACAGCTACCGTAAGCTCAAAGCATGACATCCATCCGGTTGCCGGAAAAACCGCCAGAATAGCCATAGCCACAGAGGGCGATTATGTATCTCAACATTTTGGCCACTGCTCAACATATACGCTGGTCGATATAGACAACGGCCATGTAAAAAATAAAACCATCATTATGAACCCCGGGCACGAACCGGGATTTCTACCGCATTATCTGGCAAAGGAATCTATAAATTATATCATCGCCGGCGGTATGGGTACACAAGCCCAAGCTATTTTTAATCAGCTCGGCATAAAGCCTATACTTGGCGTAACCGGCACGATAGACGAGGTAATAGAAGCATTTGTAAATGATAAACTCCAAGACGGAGAAAGCCTTTGCGATCACTAAAGAAAGGATGAAAAAAATGATAGCAATTGTAGACAAAGTTCGGTGCAGCGGTTGCGGCGATTGTATGATGGTATGCCCCGTAGATGCTATAACGATGGCGCTTGGCAAAGCTGAGGTGGACCCCGATGAATGTATAGGTTGCGGCGCATGTGTTGATGAATGTCGTCGCGGAGCCATAAGCATGCGCGATTGAAAGGTTGAAAAATAAATGATAGTTGCTATAGCCAGCGGTAAAGGCGGTACCGGTAAAACCACCATAGCTGTAAATATGGCGTTATCCCTGCGTAAGCATAAAACGGTTCAGTTGCTGGACTGCGATGTGGAAGAGCCGAATGCCGCCATTTTCCTCAATCCGAAATTTGATGCTGAGGAAGAAATATCTATCCCCATACCATCAGTGGATAACGAGTTGTGCAATCTATGCGGGCGCTGTGCTGAGGTATGCTTTTTCCACGCCATAGCGGTTTTGGGCAATCATGTTTTGACTTTCCCAGAATTATGCCATGGATGCGGCGGATGTACGCTTTTTTGTCCTACCGGCGCTATAACGGAAAAACCGGAAACTATCGGTACAATAGCAACCGGATACGCGCAGGATATTTCCTTTATACAAGGACGGCTTAAACCTTCCAGCACAGCCACAGCCACGCTCATAAAAGAGGTAAGACGAAGGGCGGCTGATTTAGATGCCGTTCTTATAGATGCCCCTCCCGGCACATCATGCCCGGTTGTGGCATCGGTAAACAAGGCTGATTTTTGTTTGTTGGTGACAGAACCGACCCCTTTTGGCCTAAATGACCTGATGCTGGCCGTGGATATGGTAAGAACGTTGAACATTCCTTTAGGCGTTATAATAAATCGGTCGGATGAAAACGACGACATAATAAAGGAATATTGCGGTAAAAATGATATACCCATACTTATGAGCATACCCTTTCAGCGCCAGTATGCGGCCTATTATGCCCAAGGTATTCCATTGGTGGAGGCCGACCCGGAATGGGAGCAGGCATTTCAAAACTTATGGGACGATATTGAACGGAGGTCGAGATAATGAAAGAGATCCTGATAATAAGCGGCAAAGGTGGTACTGGTAAAACATCGGTCACCAGTTCCATAGCTGCCCTATGTGAAAATAAGATAATGGCGGACGCTGATGTGGATGCCGCTGATCTTTATCTCGTGCTCCAGCCTTCAATAATAGAAACTCACGAATTCTATGGTTCGAAAAAAGCGATTATAGATAGTGAGAAATGCACACATTGTCGTCTTTGTATACAGACATGCCGTTTTGACGCCATAAACAATTTCCAAGTCGACCCTGTATTATGCGAGGGATGCGGCGTATGTTACCATATATGCCCGCGTAATGCCGTAAGCATGAAAGACAATTTGTCAGGACATTGGTATATATCCGATACCCCATATGGAACTTTGGTACATGCCAAACTAGGCACAGCAGAAGAGAATTCCGGCAAGTTGGTAGCCGAGGTGCTGCGCTCAGCAAAAGAAATGGCAGAACAGCAGGAAGCCCCCTATATTATAATCGACGGACCGCCTGGTATAGGTTGTCCGGTAATATCAGCATTATCTGATGCGGATATGGTATTGATAGTTACAGAACCAACCGCATCAAGTCTGCACGATTTACAGCGTTTATTGGAATTAATAGCTAACTTTAAAGTTGATGTATCGGTATGCATAAATAAATACGATTTATCTGAGGAGCAAAGCCGAAATATAGAATACTTCTGTTATGATCAAGGTATCCCGGTCATCGGCAAAATTCCTTTTGATAAGAACGTTATAAATGCCATAGCTCATGGTATTCCACCAGTAAAATATGGCGGACCGGCAGCTTTGGCTATCAAAGATATATGGGAAATAATGAAGAATAAAATAGATAGCGAATAGATGAAAGATGCCGTACGCTTGAACAAGCGTACGGCATCTTTCATCTGCATAGCAAAGAAGCTATTCTTCCTGATCCTTATCCTTTTTTAACTGGTCCAAACGCTTTTGTACCGCTTTAATCTGCTCTTGCATAAGCTCGAGTTGCTCTGTCAGCGCCTCTTCTTCGTTCGTATCATAAGCCGTATTATAAAGCGGTGCTGCATACGGTGCCGCATATCCTCCGCGCGCCCAAAACGGCAAACCAGTAGCGTAATACATGCGCCTATATCCACGACCTCTGCCGTAGAACCCTACCGGATTCATATATCCAGGCACGGCATAACCGGCACAATATCCTGCCGCTCTGCCCGTCCTAGGCCCCAATCCGGCCGGCCCGGTTCCATCTCCTCTAGGCATGTTAGCTCACCTCCTTCCAATATTATCTTCTTATCTCACGTTCTATGTCCATTATCATTATAACCAAGTTATGAGCATATGTCAATAACTTTTTAAAAAATTTTTATGGCTATACATTTCCCACTATCGGGCATGTTCGGGACTTTCATCCGTTAGACTGTGCCCATACCGGGCACACTAACAAAAGCTCCTTTCTGGTTTATGTTGCTAATCGCCACCAGAAAGGAGCTTTTGTTATTCAGCCATACATATATCAACTTTTCTAAGAATCTCTTATCATAGCTGCTCCACACTTAGGGCATTTCATAGACATACAAGGAACTCCTACCGTATGAATAATTTTTTCCCCGCATTTTGGGCAAACACAATACCCCGCAGGACCTGCGCTTGTTGTTCCGCGTTGGCCTCCTAACCCCGCTCTTCTTCCTGCAATTGGACCTTGCCCCATAGGGCCGGTTCCATCTTTTCCAGGCATAATCATGTCTCCTTTCTGAAATTATAAGCCGATAGCTTTACTTGGGCATTCCGCTATGCACACACCACATTAGACGCACTCGCTGCTTACAATCGCTTTACCGTTTTCAAGCTTGATTGCCACAATAGTTATTGTCTTATGTTCATAATCATCATAACTCCATTATGGTTATATGTCAATGAGCATCTTAAAAATATTTCTTTCTATAGATTATAATCCTCCCTTGCTTCGGCACTGAAATCTTTTTGGCAATAATATTGACGTATGCTCATAATTGTACTAGAATATTGTTGTAGGCATAAGCCCATAATTGCATTATTGATGACTAAGGAGCTATTAAAGACACAAATATGTTAAATATAAAAATAATTAATAATCCTTCCAAAAGCACTATTCGCCTTTTATTGCGAAAAATAAGCGACAAACAAGTAAAGGAATATTTAAACGATGGGCCCGTAAATTCAGTGGGATTAATACAAGGACAACTGGCGGAAATCATCGCCGCGGCCGATATCGCAGAGAAATCCTCTGATGTCCAAATCGCTGAAATAGCTGGTTCCTGCCCGCAGCATATTACGATGATTGGAGTTTTCGGGGAAACGTCCTCCGTCGAGGAGTCTATAAAAGTCGTCCAAAACTGGTCGGAAAACACTACAAAGAACAAAAAATAAGGATAAGTTGATAGTTTTTGAATATTCAGGAGGTAGAAAATTGATGTCAGAAAAAAATTCTAAAAGCTTTCTAGAAAAAACGAATGAGCTAAACTCGATCAAGAAAGTAATAGGAGTCGTTAGCGGCAAGGGTGGCGTTGGGAAATCCCTCGTCACCGCCATGCTGTCTATTTTGATGAGTAGAAAAGGCTACAGCACAGGCATTTTGGATGCGGATATCACAGGACCATCCATCCCTAAAATGTTCGGTATTGCTAGAAAAGCGCAGGCAAGCGAAATGGGAATTTTCCCAGAAAAAACGCGCAATGATATCCGTATCATGTCCATCAATTTACTACTTGAGCAGGCAGATGCGCCGGTTATTTGGAGAGGTCCTTTGCTTGCGAGCGCCGTTAAGCAATTCTGGACAGATGTAATATGGGGAGACTTAGACTTCCTGTTTATCGATATGCCACCCGGAACAGGAGATATACCCCTTACTATATTTCAGTCAATTCCTTTGAACGGGGTTGTGATTGTGACTTCACCTCAGGAGCTTGTTTCCATGATCGTGAAAAAGGCGTATAACATGGCAAAACAGATGAATATTCCTGTTTTGGGGGTTGTGGAAAATATGAGTTATGTGAAATGCCCGGATTGCGGCAAAGAAATCAAGCTGTTCGGTGAAAGCAATCTAACAGAAACCGCAAAAGAGTTGGGCATTGATGTCCTCGGCAGAGTACCGATCGATCCCATCATGGCACAGCTTGCCGATAAGGGTGAATTTGAAAGATTCAACAATGATTATTTAAAAGACGCGGCTGATAAAATTGAAACTATGTTTTTTAAAAAATAGAGTGATCGTTTGAACAAGTAAATCAGAATAGGCAATTGTCTACCGCTGTGGAAAGCCTTGAGGTTGTGATCATTTTATGGAAACTAAAAAGGATGATTTTGAAATTATTGTATACGAAAATAATGGTGAAGCTGCCGACAATATGGGTCTACGCAGTTTTAACAAGCTATGTAAAATACTTGGGTCTAAAAATATTTGCATAAAGAGATATTCTTTTGTGAAAGATCGGGAACAGTTTAGACAAAACAATGACCTGTGGCATCTGATATGCTGCGCAGGCATTGATATACTGCCAGCTACTTATGTTAACGGCAAAATAGAAAAAATTGAAGAATACCCTACAAAAAAAGAAATATACAGGTGGATATCTGATGTTTAGACATCAGCTTCCAATGCCTGTATCATGATAGCGCATTCAATCCTCTTTTTTTGCAGAGCACAGGCGAGTTCATTAGGTTCTGAAATAATGCCGTTTGAAAAATATGCGTTTGCATGGCATCCTCCGGAGCAAAACAGCTTAGCCCAGCAATTCCTGCACTTTTGCTTTGTAAATATATTGTTTCCCTTGAATTTATCGCTCATATCCTTATTGCTGATGCCGTCAAACACATTCCCTAGAATAAATTCATCCTGCCCTACAAACTGGTGGCATGGATATAAATCCCCATCTGGCGATACTGCCAGGTATTCATATCCGGCCCCGCAAGCAGTTATCCTTTTAAATAAACAAGGCCCGTCATAGAGGTTGATATCGAAATGATAGAAGCGGAACTGGCGGTCGGCAGCCCGTCTCTCTACATATTGGAGCGCCAGGTTTTCGTATTCTTTTAATAGCTCTGGTATATCGGATTCTTGAAAATATAAATCCCCTCCCGAGCCCACCACCGGTTCGACGGATATCTCTTTAAATCCCATATCAGCAAGATGCATGACATCTTTTGAAAAATCCTTATTCCTTGCCGTAAATGTACCTCGAATAAAGTAGCTTTTCCCGTTTCGCCCAGCAACAAGCTCTTTGGCTGACGTCATAATCCTATCATAGCTTCCCCGGCCTATCCGATCGTAGCGAACTGCATCATGTACCTCTTTACGACCGTCGATGCTTATCACAACATTATCCATATTTTCGTTGATAAAGTCGATCTTTTCCTTATCCAGCATGGTACCGTTCGTCGTAATTGTAAAATAGAAACGTTTCCCCGTTGCCCCTTCGATCTGCCTGCCGTAGGCAACAGTTTCTTTTACCACATTGAAATTCATCAGTGGTTCACCACCAAAAAAATCAATCTCTATATTATGCCTGCCTCCCGAATTCTGAACGAGGTAATCCACGGCTTTTAACGCAACGTCCCTGCTCATGAGCTTGCGTCCGCTATTATAATCCCCGCTTGACGCAAAGCAGTATTCACACCGTAAATTACAATCATGAGATACATGCAGACAAAGTGCTTTCAAGCTGGTATCCATTTGTTTTGAGGCCGCGGCCTTTTCTAACTTCTCCTCCGAGCAAAAAAGCATGTCATTATCAGCCAATGCTTTGATTTCATTATAAGCTTCATCAATTTCATCTATAGTATATTTTTCTTTAAGTTTTTTCCGTACATCTGCCAACGATGGCATCTCATGCATATCTTCGAGCATATGATAGGTTATATCATCGAGCACATGAACATTTCCGCTGTTCCCATCTATCGCAATATTATAACCGTTAAGCGAATAAGTATGAACCATTTTTTCTATCTCCTTATTAAATTTCCAAAGAATCTCCCGCACATAACGGAAGGCATCTGCTTCCTAAAAACCGCTTCATTTCTGAAATGGCAAAAATACCTGTACAATGAAGGGGCACGACTTTGTGTATATCCAAATCGATCATATGCTGAATGGTCATTTGCAAGCGCGATGGGCTTGCACTGTCCAAGTGCATTCCAGCCACCAATGTATCAATTTTCCTGCCTGGGAATTGCTTTAAAGCGTAATTCAAACAGTTTACAACACCGGGATGACTGCACCCGAGAAATATATACAGCCCTCTCTCAGTATCAAAAATAAGCATTTGCTCATCTTTCATCATATCAACAGCCTTATCCGTCTTATCCCCGGTATAAAAACCTTCAGGCATCCCTTCAAAGGCTACGGTATTCGGTATCTCTCCGCAGAGAGTAATATTAGGAGCTATCGTTGTATTTTTCTTTGTAAGTACAAGACTACTTTTAATATCATCATAATCGTCGGGTGACCACGGAATACCGACCTCATAGAATTCCTT
>NZ_JAIHAU010000052.1 GCF_020054945.1 Mahella sp. | reverse complement strand
CCCGATCACAGGATATGCAATCAGCTAGCTTCATATAATCCCATCTGCCGCAAAGCTTAGGCAGACTGGTTCCCCGCTACATCGACGCCCGGGTCTTACACTGCGGGAAGCGTAAGTCGGACGTTAGCTGCGTTAAGCAGCTAAAGCTAATTCTGCGTTATTGTTCGCAATTACTTTTTTGTTCGGGTTTTATAGTGGTCCCGGCCACTGCTCGCTGCTCTCGACACCATCATCCCCGTCGAAACCAATACGCCCCCATATTATTAATAACGCTGACGCTCTTTAAACTCCTTCTCAATATCGAGTTTGGCGTCGCGTTGCGCTATAGCCTCGCGTTTGTCGTATATTTTTTTGCCTTTGGCCACCGCCAATGCTATTTTGACCAGACCATTTTTCAAATATACTTCCAAAGGTATGAGCGAATAACCCTTCTGCTGCACATACCCTATAAGTTTATTTATCTCGTAGCGATTTAACAGCAACCTTCTGTCGCGTTCGGGATCAACATTAAATATATTGCCCTTTTCATATGGGCTTATATGCATCCCCACTAGCCATACCTCGCCGTCGCGCACTACGGCATAGCTATCTTTTAAATTGAGCCTGCCCATACGTATGGACTTTACCTCTGTACCGGTCAGCGCGATGCCCGCCTCATATACCTCTTCTATGAAGTAATCGTGGCGGGCTTTTTTATTCTGAGCTACTGTTTTAACGCCTTTATCGTTCATTATACCTTCCCCTTTAGGAAACAGAACCCTACCTGCATAGCACAGATAGGGCTAATTCCTATTATTATTATACACTTTTTATGCCCGATGTCAAGGGCTACAATATTATGCATATCAGGCTGCCGCTGCCTTCGTTTATGATGCGTTGTAATGTTTCCTGAAGTTTCATCCTCGTATCCTCCGGCATACGCTGCAATTTATTATCCAATCCTTCTTTGACAAGATCGTGCAGCGATTTGCCGAATATATTGGTTTCCCATATCTTTGCCGGGTCATTTTCAAACTCTTTCAGCATATAATTGACCAGTTCTTCGCTCTGCCTTTCAGTGCCCACTATAGGCGATACCTCAGTTTCTATATTGGCCAAGATCATATGTATGGAAGGAGCCTCGGCCCTTAAGCGTACACCGAATCGGCCGCCCTGCTTTACTATCTGAGGCTCCTCGAGCGTCATTTCCTCCAACGTAGGTTCTACTATGCCGTAGCCCCTTTCGCGCACGTCTGCAAGGGCTTTGGCGATTCTGTCATACTCCCTTTTTGCGTGGGTCAACTCTTTCATAAGCCCTATAAGCTGATAATCTTCATTTATCTCATAGCCGCACTCATCGCTCAGTATTTTGTAGAACAAACCTTCCTTAGGCGATAACTCGGCTAAAACCCTACCTTGCCCCAAAGATATATCTTTCAAGTCAATGCCCTTTATATCGCTTATATCGGCAAACAATAGCGAAATTTTTTGGGCATCTCTCACCGTATCTATATCATCCAGATGCTGCTTAAGCCGATCGATCATACCGCTTATAAGCCAGTTTTCTTCTCCCAAAGCCTCCAGCCATTTGGGCATCTGAATATTTATCTCAGTCAATGGGAATTCAAAAAGCAGCTTCTCTAATATTGCCTCTATATCGGCCACAGTCATATTCAGCACATCTATGACCAATACCGGCGTATCGTACTTCTCTTCCAGCGCATCACGCAGTTTCTGCGTATCCTGATCGCCAGGTTTGGCTGTATTAAGCACGATTACGAACGGCTTATGGACCTGTTTTAAAGCATTGACCGATTTTTCTTCGGCTTCTATATAGCTGGAACGCGGTAACTCGGTTATACTACCGTCAGTTGTCATCATGATACCTATAGTAGCGTCTTCTATAACCTTCCTTGTACCAAATTCGGCTGCTTCCTCAAACGGGATGGGCTGATCAAACCATGGCGTCTTTACCATCCTCGGAGCATTATTTTCTATATGCCCTAATGCCCCTTTTGCCAAAAATCCTACGCCATCCACCATCCTTACTTTCATTTTAGCCACATCTTTAATGGCTATCTCGACAGCCTCGCTGGGTACAAATTTAGGTTCGGTGGTCATTATTGTCCTGCCGGCAGCACTTTGCGGCAGTTCATCCTTCGCCCGTTCCCTTTTATGCTGATTTTCTATATTGGGCAAGACCAATAGTTCCATAAAGCGCCTTACGAATGTCGATTTACCGGTCCTCACTGGTCCTAACATGCCTATGTAAATATTGCCCTCGGTCCGTTCTGCTATATCCTTATATATATCGAAACTTTCCATTCACCCGCAACCCCCTCGATAAAATGTGGCTTGTATCCAAAATTCATCTAGGGTATATATATGGGCAAATGAAATTTAATATTACACTTTTTTTGCCTTTTCCCCCAATTTAGATTCGCTGCCGGCTAACAAGCGCTTTATATTGCTGTTATGCCTAGCTATTATCATAACGCACGTAAATATAGAGAACAATATAAGCCACGGATCCGGGCTAATTATCAATACTAAAATAGGGTATGCTATGGCGGCTATGATCGAACCAAGAGAAACATAACGCGTCACCAGTATTATTACGCCGGCTATGAGCAATATAAGCAGGCCTATAAGCGGTGATATGACAAGTGCGGCGCCTAACGTAGTGGCCACGCCTTTACCCCCGCGAAATTGAAAATAGACAGGCCAGTTATGGCCGATTATGGCGGCCATACCGGCCAATACCGCTCCCCATTGTCCTCCCAGCCATCGGCCTATAAGCACGGCTATAACGCCTTTTAAGAGGTCAAAAACCAGCGTAATGGCACCGGCTCGCTTGCCCAACACCCTTGCTATATTTGTAGCGCCCGCATTGCCGCTGCCATATTGCCTGATATCAATACGTCCCAACGTCCGACCGACTATAAGCGCAGTAGATATGCTGCCTATTAAATAACCTATTATAATAGCTATACCTATCCCCATAGCTTCTCCTTCCTATTCTTTGCGTGCTCTTACGGCTATCCTTATAGGCGTGCCCTCGAATCCAAAATTGCGGCGCAGGTAATTCTCCAGATAACGTTCATATGAAAAATGCATGAGCTCCGTATCGTTTACAAAGAACACGAAAGTCGGCGGCCTCACAGCTACTTGGGTCGCATAATATATCTTGAGTGAACGGCCTTTGCCGGACGGAGGAGCGGATATGGCGATCGCTTCCCTTATCACATCATTTAGTACGCCGGTAGATATTCTAATACTGCACTGTCCAAATACATATTTAACCATTGGAAGTATCTTATCCATACGCTGGCCCGTTTTCGCCGATATGAAAAGAACCGGAGCATATCCTATAAACCCCAACTTTTCAGCTATCTCCTGCTTGTATTGGTTAACGGTCTTATTATCTTTTTCTATTAAGTCCCATTTATTCAACAAAATAATAAGCCCCTTACCCTTTTGGTGAGCGAAACCGGCTATTTTAGCATCTTGCTCGGTAACACCTTCCACCGCATCTATAACCATTGCGGCAACGTCACTGCGTTGTACGGCTTCCAGTGCTCTGGATACGCTATACCTTTCAACCGCTTCGTTTATTTTGGCTTTTCTTCTCAGCCCTGCCGTATCTATTAAAATATACCTGTCGCCCTCATGCTCGATGAGTACATCTATGGCATCCCGCGTAGTTCCCGGCCGTTCGCTTACTATGACGCGCTCTTGTCCTAACAGCCTGTTAACTATGGACGATTTACCGGCATTCGGCTTGCCTATGACCGCTATCTTTATAGTCTCCTCATCTGCTATTTCCGCCGAAACATTTATATGCGCCACTATTTTATCCAATAAATCTCCAATGCCGAGGCCATTACCGGCAGATATAGGTATAGGATCACCTAAACCCAACTTATAGAAATCGTATAATAAGTCCTTTCTGTTGAAATTATCCACCTTATTGCATACAAGCAATACTGACTTATTGGACCGCCGCAATACATCGGCCACCTCTTCATCGGCAGATGTCATTCCCTCATTGGCATCCACCACGAGTAAAATCACATCAGCGGTATCGATCGCATATTGAGCCTGTTGGATCATCTGATTCACTATGCTGTCCTTGCCGGAGAAATCCATACCGCCCGTATCGACCAATGAAAATGCCTTGCCTGTCCATTCCGCATCGGCATATATTCTATCTCTGGTAATGCCGGGCGTATCGTCTACTATAGAAATACGCCTGCCGACTAAACGGTTGAAAAGCGTTGACTTGCCCACATTCGGCCTTCCTATAATAGCTACCGTTGGCTTATCTATATTATCTATATTTCATCACCTCTCTTAAAAATGCTTCTCCATCGACATCCACCACCCGCACGCGCGTATTTAGCGCTTGTCGGACATCATCTAGAGTCGTATCGTCTAAAAATACGGTTTCTCCTTCTCGCAACATACATTTAGGTATCAATAATACATCCCCCAAATCCATGTTTCTCAGTTGCTCTATTATATCCCTGCCTACCACCAATCCGGCCACTGTGACCGTCTTGCCAAAATAATTATTTTTTATGGGATAAACATTAATATCTACACCATAATCGTCGGCCAACTTGCGGCTAAGCCCTTGCATAAAATCGGCCGCCGATAAACCGGTAGCCACAGATAAACGAGCTTTGGTATGAGCATCGCTTTTATATCGTTCAAGGCCTTTATAAAATTGCCTTTCGAACATTGCCAGCAATCCCACGCCGTTTTCCAACTGAGGAAAGTCTTCATATGACTCATATGGCGGCCAATGCCTTTGTGCTATAAGATAAAATTCATCGGCCGCAAAGACCCAGCGAGTACCTAATCTATCAAAGCACAGGCTTTGCCACCTCTCGACCTGTTCCAACACTGCCACCGCAGTATGCTGCTCATATGGCCTTAAAGGATAAAGCCTTTGCCTATGCTCGGTGAGACCCACCGGTACAACTGCAAGCGATTGAAGCGACGGCCACAGTTCCATAAGCCGCTTTATGCTATCATCCAAGACATCGCCATCGTTTATGCCAGGGCACAGCACCATCTGGCCATGCACTATTATATTATGTTCTTTGAAGCGCTGCAATATATTCACTATATTATCGGCTTCCGGTATGCCGAGCATAAAAGAGCGCACCTTTGGATCTACCGCATGTATAGACACATAGAGCGGGCTTATATGCATCTTTGTGATGCGGTCTATATCGTGCTCGGTAAGATTGGTAAGGGTAATGTAATTACCGTCTAAAAATGATAACCTCCAGTCGTCGTCTTTATATTTTAAAGTCGGGCGAACGCCTTTCGGCAATTGATCCACAAAGCAGAATATACAACGATTCCGGCACACCCGCTCTTTATCCATAAGAGGATTATCAAATACCAGACCTAAGTCCTCGTCATAATCCTTTTCTATAACGATATTTCTTACACAGCCGTCCTCTCCCTTTATCTCCAATTCGATACGCTCATCGGCTATGAGAAAGCGATAATCGAGCACATCCTCTACAGGCATACCATTTATAGTTAAAACAGCTTCTCCCTGCTTTATACCGTATAATTTAGCCAGGCTGCCATCCATCACATCCGCTATATAATGACCTTTCATGTATTATATCAATACCACCGTTCCATCTTCTGGTTGTTTTAACACGCTATCATATGCTTGAAGCAACGTCTCAAAAACTGAATCCCAAGTAAGGGTTAATGCATATTGTCTAGCATTATAGCCCATACGCTTGCGCATATATTCATCTTCTATAAGCCTGCCTACCGCGGAAACAAATTGCTGTGCGTTATTCGAATGCACTAGAAATCCGTTGTACCCGCTTTCCACATTATCTTTCACACCACCGGCTGCGACTGCCACAACCGGTAGTCCCGAAGCCATGGCCTCCAGCACCACATTACCAAATGTTTCGGTAAGCGATGGAAAAACAAATACATCTGCCGATGCATAAACCTGGCTCAGTTCTTCACCGAAAATATATCCCGTATATACGACGTTATCCGGCATGACGCGTTTAATATGCTCTAAATAAGGACCGTTACCAGCCATTATAAGCTTTATAGAATCTTTATACTGGCGGTTGAGCATATTCATAGTATCGACCAACAAATCCATGTTTTTCTCTCGGCTTATTCTCCCCACATATAAAAGCCCCACTTTATCCTTTAGTCCATATTTCTCGCGCAAGCTTTCATTTCTTTTATCAGGACTGAATACCTCCGGATGTATACCATTGGGGCACACCTCCACATTATATATACCATGCCTTAATAGCTCGTTTTTGGTCGCATGCGATGGACACAAACTAAGTTGGCATTTGTTATGAAACCATTTGATGTAACCCCATAAACCAATCCCTATTAAGTTGGCATAATAATACCTCATATACTGTGCATAATTTGTATTGTAAGTCGTTACCATAGGTATGCCCATCTCCTTACCGTATAACAATCCGCACAGTCCTATGGTAAACGGCGTTATTATATGTATAATATCGGGATTAAAGTCCTTTAACAGTTCTTTTACCCTCATATAATTCGGCACCGATATGCGGGATTCCTTGTAAAATATAAAGCTCATGCTTTTTAATCGGATTATCCGCCCCTTGAATCCGCTATCATCGACGCGGCTGTATCGTGGCGCAAATACCATATACTCTATATCATGGGCGTCAAAGTATCTCAGCTGCTCATCCAGCACCTTAGCCACGCCATTGACTTGAGGCAGAAAACTATCAGTAAATATAGCTACTTTCATAAAGGCGATGAACCTCCCTTCCTCGGTCAAATTCTACATTTATATTATACCATATACTGCACGCTATATCACAATAATTCTTTCAGGTATGAAGCATGAAAATAAGAAGAGCGATAAATAGAGGCTAGAAGATTGGCGAAAATAAATTTTTTCTCAAAAAAGTGCTGGATCTAAATTTACCCATATGTTATGATAGTATTGGAAAGTTAGGGATAATCATTGATAAACGATACTATCATAACATTTCCCAGCATAACCTTCACCGACCAAGATATTGAGCTCATCAAATGGGCTACAAAAACATACTCATTATTATCAAAACAAGAATATGAATGCGCATATAGAATCATTTCACTTGATACTAGAATATGAGTGTTATAGTCGGTATGAGTTTGAGAGTTTTATGAAGCATTTATGAGCAATGGTGTGAAAATCAAAGAATTCAGTGCATAATCTCCGGAATTAGGGGTCAAGCCGCTTATAAAAGATAGAGATGTTGTATATACGTTAACTCAGAGGATGGATAAACGCAGACGCAGGGTTATGTATATACATGTAGGCGAAAAATGGCATATGATTGATGGAATAGGGTTTGAGTGATCGCAGAAGATAGATGGGTTGCCTGATATCAATCGGCTGATCCACGAGGAAGGCTGGGATATCATATATTAAGCTAGCATTAGTTTAGGGTGCCGGAAACGGTGCCTTTTTTGTTAGCCTCTTCTGCCATCTTTTTTGGCTAATGTACTATCAAATCACGTGGCTTACAACAGTTACGACTTGCTTTCGCAAACCTTTGAGTCCTTACCTCCCACTATATACCCGTTTTTGTGTACAGCTATTTATTCTATATAACTTATATAACAGCTCAAGGTAATCCCTATCATTGACGTTATCCTGCTTTTTTAAAAATTTAAAAACATTCCATATTTATGACTTTATCACATACTTGTACAAGACGTTCATCATGAGTGGCAAGTATAACGATTGCTCCTTGTTTTGCGCATTGATGTAATAACGCCATAACCAGTTCACGATTATTAGCATCGAGTGATGCCGTTGGTTCATCGGCATATATGATAGATGCTTTTTTAAAAATGGCCCTAGCAATTCCTATACGTTGCTTTTCTCCTCCAGAAAGAACTATTGCAAGGTCTTTTTCTCTACCGTCCAACCCCACCTTTTGGAGTATTTCTTTTACTTCTTTATTTTTTGCTGTTACCTTGTTCAGTGTGATATTATATGCAACATTTTCATCTTCAATAATTCCATAATCTTGATAAATAAATGCCGCATTTTCATGCCAAAATTTAGTTTTTTGTTTGTCACTCCATTTAGTTGCGTTTTTTGTATCTATGAAAATTTCTCCGGTATCCGTTGACTGTATCAATCCCAAGGTATTTAACAATGTAGTTTTTCCGCACCCGGATTTTCCCGTTATAGCTACCATTTCTCCTGTTTTAATAACAAAGGAAATATCAGAAAAAATTTTCTTTCCACTAATTGTTACTGTTATGTTATTTACTCTAATTTCCATGATTATCTCCTTCTATTGCTATATAGCAGTTTCAAATAATTAAAATAAATTCTTTGTAATACTTACTATTCATTACGACGTGAAACTTTAAAAAACGCTTTTCTTGTATACACATGATAAGCAGCAAAATTAGAAATACAATATAAAAGTGTAATAACAATGGCCACACATATTAGAACTAATATTTCTGGTCGTCTTAGTGCAAAAGAAAGTACACTACCGCCAAGAATAGTTACAACTATAATAACTAGCTCTTTTTGGAAAGACGGTGCTATAATATTACTATATGATTTCCCAAATGTATGCAAAGCAAATATACGCTTCTTATTAGAATCTGCCCATAACTGAGCTTCCATGATTCCTGCAAAAATCATAGCTATAAAAATAAGAACACTTGCTACAACATAATATCCGGCTTCCTTGCCAAATTGCTGTGCCTGTTCCAACGCAACATCTGCAATAGTATCTATGGAAACAACATATTCTTGAATGGGTGAATTCACTAATGCTTTACGTAAAATATCTTCATCTGAAAAAACAATATTTCCACTTGACAAAGCTGCTACTATGAAACTTTCTCCCTTAAAAGTCGATATTGGATTTTCAACTAATATTATCAATGGTCTTTTTGCTTGAACAGTGCTGCCGCCACTGGCAACATTTGGAGGTAAAGCTAAAAACTTCTCCCCTGTAAATTCATAATATCCCAGTCCATCAGGCTGAACAGTTTCAGCTTTTGTCCAAATAGGAATTTGTGCATTTAAAAAATCTCTAAGTGGTTCTTGTAAGTCTCCTAATGATACCTTGGTTAATTGTCCTCCTTTTCCTTTTTCCTCAATTCCTATGTTAAAAGAATTTATCCATGCCTTATCGGCTATAATTATATGGTCATATCCACCATATTCCTCCGGATTTAAAGCAATGGCTGAATCAATGACAAAAGAAAGACTTAGATTATTTTCTTTTATCATTTGATTACAAAATTGTTCCACAAAAGGAATCATTTCTTCGGTTACCAATGGGTCTGTATAACTAAATCCAATTCTGACATTGTTTTGCATATTTTCCCACAAAGAATATTCCTTAGATAATTCTTTAACTATATATGCGGAAGTAAGTGTACTAGGTACAATAAGTAAAGCTAAAATAACAGATAAAACACGTGTTATTGTTCCTAATAGTTTGAATTCCTTTAATGGGATTTCTCTTTTAGATAAATGTTCAGTTTTCGGACGTACTAATACCGATATTAAGTATATCAATATTGACGAAAGTATCAAAAGAAAAATTAAACCTAAAAGATTTTTTGATAATACCAAAAAAATTTGGTTGATACTGTTTGAAATTCCAATATAACTTAATACTACAATTAAAGCAATTATAAATCCAATAGCTACTTTCAAAAGAATTGAGAAAGTATCTTCTATATGAATACGTTTAACGCTAATTCCACCTAATAATCTAATAGTTCTTGCTTTAGCATGAGTAAGAAACCAAGTAATCAATGTTGTTATAAACAACAAAAATGCTGTCATGATCGCATTTCCAATTCCATTGTGGACTAAATAACTATAAATAATTTTCACAAAACTCTCTGGAAGATACCAAGAAACAGATATGCCGTTCTCAGAACACCATTTATCTATTTCATTTTTAAAATTTTCAGTTCCCTGTATGGCATATGTACCATATAAAGGTCTTGTTCCCATATCAGTTGATGAAATCAACTCCCCTGTAAGGCTTGAATCAAGCCAATATATCTCTGAATCTTTAACGATTATATCGTTGGACACTGGGGCCCTTGAACCAAACCAAATTATATCTTTTTTATCTTCATATTCTTCAGAATTAGTAACGACCTTTACCAGAACACCATTATTGTCATCAGTAATTTCGTTTAGATTGTTTATGATTTCCTCCTTCGCTATATTTTGTGTTGTAATGTTTAATTCAAATCTATCTGTAGTATTAAAAGGGAATTGTTGTTGTTCAACTGTTGCATATTGAAAAATAAGTAAAAATACAAAAAGAGCAAATAAAAAACTCGTTAGGCGAATACTGTATTTAACCATAAGAATATATCCTCCGGGCAAATAATTAAGAGTACTTTCGAAAATTTCGAAAGCGCTTAAAATCTATGTCAAAGGCTCGACTGTTTATGTCTTATCATTCACCATACTAAAAGTTTCCGTAGAGAGCCCAATGCGCAAACATCCTAGGTTCTCTTTTTCTTACCTGTTTCAGCCACTCTTCGGCTCTGCGTCGGTATTCGCCGTCTTCCATTATCCCTGATTTTAGAAATCGGGTGATGTACCTGCTGAAGTTCTTGTCGTCGGTATCACGTGCGATGAATTCCATCAGCTGTTTCTGGTCTACGTTATCGAAGAATCCTTTGATGTCTGCTTCAAGCACATAGCTCACTTTGCAGCTTCCGATTAGGCGGTTGAGTTCTCTGACAGCGTCATGACAGCTCTTGTTCGGCCTGAATCCGTAGGATGTGTCTAGAAATATGCTTTCATACACCTCGTTCAGTATGTCCGCCATGACCGCGGCTACTAGTTTGTCTTCGTAGCATGGTATCCCGAGCGGTCGAAGCTTTCCGTTTGCCTTCGGTATATAGACTCGTCTTGCGGGTTGGGGGCGATAGCTGAACTGTTTCATCCTCGCTAGGAGGGCTTCAACGTTTTGGTCCAGATTCTTGTCGTACTCTTCCCACGTCATCTTGTCTACTCCCGATGCCTTGTCTTTAGGCATCTCCCTGTGCTTGGCTTTGAGCGTTTCGGCATTTACATAGCTTATTAAATTCTGCACCTTTCCGTATCTGGCTATGATGTCACTTATTTCTGCTCGCTTTGTTCCCATTTCTTTTCGTGCCTCCTGTGCAGTGTTCATGTTTCTGCTCTACAGAAATGTGTGTTAGCTGACCCCTTCGCTCCGCACACTTTCATGTGTTTCATGGCTACTATGAGTCAGTCCGACTTCTCGCAGGTCATTTGTTCGGCTCCGTTTACAAAACGCTTACCTCCCATACTCTTTCGAGAACCTTCGAGACCTCCCGGGTACGCTGGATATACCTCGCAAGCTCGCCACGCTCTACGACCCCGGCCGAACCTCCGCATTCTTGCCATGTCGTTTGCGGATTGTTGCCTGCTGCCTTAATGAGGGCATCGGCTTCGACTTAATTAACTAACGGGGCTGAATTGCTTCACGCTTCCGCATTGCGGCTCTCTTGCTCCCCCTCTTCACGCTTAAGCCTTGTCTCGCGGTTTCAGCTCCAGAAGCGGGTACCGGCTGTTGGCTGGACTTTGCCGGACTCGGTATCTCACCGAGCTATATATCTAGCGCCGAACCGGCGCACCCTTAGGATCTGTCGTATTTTTATTATACACTATTTTCTTTACGACAACTATCCTAACATATAGGGCCAACATGATTAACGTTTTAGACACCCATCAATTTGCACTGAAGCTATTTTCATAAATATCAAAAAACTGACTAATTGTCACGCCCTGCTTTCGTATGGCCTGTTCCTTTGTCGTAAGTTGCCAACCATAGATCTTATATAAGTCATAGTTGTTCTTACTAACAGGATCCAAATCAAATTCCTTGGCAATCTCAGCAAATCCGTCTGCGTAATCTTTTTTTGCTTGTGCAAAAGCAGCATCAGGGTTTTTGAAAACAGGCATTCCATCTCTATTTGCGCCAATAGCATAAGCCTCAATTCCACTACGAACAAAGTCGCCACCGAGATTATCAATATACTCATATTCGCTAACAACTTTGCTCTTACCAGAGACAAGGGGATTTGAGATAAACCCCACACAAAACAATACAACTATAATTGCCGCAGCAAACACCATCCATAATAGAGGCTTTTTATAATTCATTACATTCTTTATTCTCCCTTTTATATCGCCCTCACCAAACGCAAGGGGTACCCCGGCAATAATTTTTCTTCCCGTGCTTAAGCTTAATAATAAGGCGGAATAGTCCGCTCGTATATCTGTATCTATTTGTTTCATAACGCTTTCGTCGCAAGACATTTCCATATCCTTGCCGGATAAGATAAATGCAACCCATACAAGCGGATTGAACCAATGAACAGAAAGTGCCAGAAATGCAATTATTCTTATGATATGATCATAACGCCGAATATGCGTCTGCTCATGCAGAATAATATAATCCTGCTCCTGTTCTGAAAGGGCAGATGGCAAGAAAATCTTTGGAAATATCAAACCAATTACAAAAGGTGATTCAACATGATCAGTCAAGTATATATTGTCACGAAGTTTTACCGCTCCTATAAGTTGTCTGCGTAGCAGTAGCAAGGAAATTATACTGTAAATAAGAATAACAGCAATACCAGCTAACCAAGCTAATGTTATTATAGATATAATAGCCTCCAACGGGTCAGCAACTAATTGTTTCTCGCCTTGGGGTAACGTACTGTTTATGATTTCGTTTACTCCGGAAATGAGAAAGTCCACTTGTGGTGTTTCTGCATGTACAATGTTAGTAGGAATATAAGCTATACTTCCATCTGTTGAGGCTCGAATATTTAACATAGATAGCAAAGAGAAATTCGAGGTAAAAGATATAGGACAAATCAGCCGAAACAAAACCGCTGAAGATGTCCAAAATTCCGTGGAATTTGAAGTAGCGGTTCCTGCCTCTGCGGGTATATAATATACCTATAAGAAAAGAATCATGGAGGAGGAACCGTTC
>NZ_JAIHAU010000051.1 GCF_020054945.1 Mahella sp. | reverse complement strand
ATTATATAAAGCCTTATATAATGTCAGACGGACAGAGGGTACAGACTGGTTTGAAATATTATCGAATAACAGGTAAGACCGATGACAAAATGCCTTATATACCTGAGCGCGCTGCTGAAAAAGCCGCTATTCATGCCGGTAATTTCATATTCAACCGCCAGCAGCAGATAAGTTACTATAGCGGCAATATGGATAAACCGCCTATAGTGGTATGCCCTTATGATGCCGAGTTATTCGGGCATTGGTGGTATGAAGGCCCCAAATGGCTGGATCATCTTATGCGACAGGTCTATGCCAGCCAAATCAATTTTAAGATGATAACGCCATGGGAATACCTTAATATGTATCCCTCCATACAAGTAGCACAGCCTTGCCCATCAAGCTGGGGGTATCAGGGATATAACGAGGTATGGCTGAATGAGAGCAACGATTGGATATACCGGCATTTACATAAGGCCGTCGAACGCATGACAGAAATGGCCAATCGATATGCCTCTCCGACCGATTTAGAGCGGCGTGCCTTGAATCAGGCCGTTAGGGAGCTTCTTTTGGCACAAAGCAGCGATTGGGCATTCATCATGAAGACCGGTACTATGACCGATTATGCCGCTAACCGCACAAGAGCTCACGTGCAGCGTTTTAATAAGCTGTATGAGGATATTACGGGGGGTAAAATCGACCAACAGTGGTTATCGGAGATAGAATACCTGGACAATATTTTCCCCGATATAGACTATCATATATATAGCAATCAAAATCGGGGATATCACATCTCCCTCCTCGGAAGCACATGGCAAGAAACTGTCGAGGAATAATAATATTGCCTAAAATATAATGATTTTGTAACTATTATGAAACGTTTGTAACCGAAATATATTATATAATAGCACTATAGTAAAACGATGTGAGGTTACAAACGATGATAAAGATATGGAAGGCTCTAAGGGTAATTATTGTTTTAAGCGTTATAATTATCACGATTATGATGCCTAAACATACAGACAGCACAGAATACGGAACACCCCAGATACCGATGCCGGACGAGGCTCTCGCATCCCCGCAGGCAACGATAAATAATACGCCTTCCATATCCGATCCAGCGCCACCAGTTCAGCCAAAACCTAGACCTGATCCAACATCACAGCCAGAATCTACGCCGACACCGGTATCGGAACTGAAACCGGAGATACCATCGTCAGCCGGTAATACAGGCGATATCACTCCTGTTAAGCCTGTTGTCATAGGTTTTGGCAGCAGGCATGTAAAGGAAGTATCTCTGACCTTCGATGACGGACCTGATGGGCGTTTCACTCCCCAAATATTGGATATATTGAAAAAATACAACGTCAAAGCAACCTTTTTCGTAATAGGAAGAAATGCCGAAAAATATCCCGAGATATTAAAGCGCATATCCGATGAAGGGCATATTATAGGAAACCATAGCTGTGATCATAAGGATTTTACTAAACTGACGCCAGAAGAACGATATGACGAAATACATAAGACCGAGCTCCTCATCGATCGGCAGTTAGGTAGTCATAGCGCTATGTTTCGCATGCCCTTCGGAGCATTTAACGATGATGTCGTAAAAGATATAGCTGCGCTGGGTTACTACAATATATACTGGTCGGTAGATACGGAAGATTGGTCGGGTATATCGCCATCTGCTATAAAAAAGAACATAGAAGACGAGCTGCGTCCCGGTGCTATAGTGCTCATGCACAGCAGCGGCCAAAGTAAGGCCATATCCAATACGGTAAAGGTACTGCCCAAAGTTATAGAAATGCTCCAAAAAGGCGGCTACAAGCTGGTAACGGTTCCCGAACTGCTCAAGTAATCCAGGTTTACTCGCCTATTACTAATGGGTTAGTTTTGGGAAAACTTTCCTCCCATTTGGGTACATAACTGCCCATGGCCCACTCGGCCATAACTACTGTTTCCCCTTCTTTTATGGTGATTTTTCTGGCCGGCTTTGACGATATAACACCATCCCTTATAGTATATATAGATAGAAAATTATTCCCTAAGGCTATTAAAACATCCTTATTAGGCGATGTATAGGCATCCAGCGCCGATGGTACCTTCTCTTTTATATCATTCCATGACAAGCATAAATCATCATAATTTACAAGTTTATCGCCTGGCATAACGCCTACGGTGAAGTCTTCCTGTCCGCCGCCCGTATTAAGCCTGCCTTTTATAATCCAATGCCCGTTCCTTCTCTTCAGCGTGAAATTATCATCGCTTATAATCGATGATATGCCGTCAGGCGCTCGTTGCCCTAACGATGACAGATGGGCCTGTGCAGAACGCAAGAAGGCATCCTTTGCATCCTTTCGTATTTGTATCCATCGTATCTTTGTATAACATGACAATACTTATAAGGTATGCCCTGTGCTAATGGCTTCCCTGCGGCACTGCGTATATCAAAGTATCCCGTCCTCCTTATGGCCGCATATCCCGTGTATTTGCCCTGGTATTTCCCTTTCGGTACATCGGCTCTGATATAGTCGCCGTTTTGGAATCCAAAGAATGTTTTCTCCCTGGATAGATAGCCTCTTGGGAATCCGTTTTTGTCTGCAAGTGTCCTCTGTCTTGTACCTCTGCCTTTGGCATGGAATTCCAACACATATACTGTCTTAAATTTGAGGTTAGGCGGCATGCTGACACCTACGCAGCAGGCATCGTAATAATGCTCTTTCGGTAAACCATGTCTTAGACGCTGCATCTTCGTTCTCGCTCCGCTTCCGCACTCAACCGGCAGCCTTGTCTCTTTCAGCCTGTCGTATAGCTCCCAGCGCGTGGCGTTCATCATGGCGGCGTCTTTGAGCGGTTGTTTGGCTTGTTTCTGCACTTCGGGGAAACCGAATTCTTCTGCTGTCATGTCGCCTTTCTTCTGGTTGCATTTGTGGCAGGCCAGCGTCAGGTTGCTTATCCTGTCGCTCCCTCCTCTGGATTTTGGGATTATGTGCTCTACTTCCAGCGGTACGTTTTCTTTGCCGCAGTATACGCATTGCCTGCCCCATTTCTCCAACAGGTATTCTTTGATTTCGTAGCCTGCCAGTTGGCCGTGCTGATATTCCACTCCTTCAATGTTCGGGTTCTGCATAAGCTGCGTATCAAATTTGATGTGTTCTGTTGATATGGCAGCTATCGGCATGCTTTTGCACAGTTTGTTGACTATGCTCATGGTCTGGTCAACGCGGGCGTTCAGTGATGGCGGCAGCCATCGGTCTCTGTACCCGTTGTCGCGGCGCTGATGGCATTTGCTGCAGTACCGGCTGTCGTGTTTTGCGTTGCTGCCGCAGCAGGCGCATTTGTTTGGATGGCGGTTGTTATACCTTGCCTTGCGGTATCGCGTCTTTCGGTTGCGTCTGCTCCGGCGCTGTGCCTGTCTTTCTTTTAGTGATTTCTTTATGCCTGGTTTGTGATGTATTTGCGCTAAATATACTATCTTGCCGCAGTCCGGATCGCTTTCTTCAGTAACCGCTACACCGGTCGTTTTGCTGCCTGGATCGAGCTTGAGCCTTAACGGCTGCAGCTGGCTTTCTTCTACTGTCCTGTCCTTTAGCCGTATGGTGAACGGCTGCATCTTATGTACCACCGCTCGGCCTCTTTCTAAAAGAAGTCTGGCTCTTTTTTCTGTACATGGCATCAGTGGTTTCTTATGTTTGTCCAGTACGAATACCATCTTGCTTTTTTCTCCTTTCGGAGCCCCTTACGGGACTGGTAACGCAATTGTTATTGTCTCTCCTCGCCAATGTTGGTAGTCAGTACGCCCGCATGGCACCGCCCTTACCCATCGGGCTTTTAACCATGCGGTTGCAGTGGTTAGGACTGGAGAAGCATCCTAACGTACGTTCTTTAACTCTCCTGCCAACGTAGTGCTCGCGGCACTTAGGCTGGTCAATCAGGGCTCTTTCAAGCCCCCGCCTCTAATAGGCGGTGGGTTATTGACATCCCCATACGACATCGAGGAGCTTGTCCTTGCTCATAACCACATTGGGATGGCTGATCAATGTCTCCAACAACAGGTATTCCTTAGGCGTCAGTTCTATTTCCATGCCCTGTTTATATACCTTTTGGGCATAAGTCGCAATCTTGAACGGCCCGCTCGCCAACGTTTCCCTATCCGATGTTTGGCTATCTGCCTGCAGCCTTTTCAATATTGCCTCGGCCCGTAATACCAATTCCAAAGGATTAAAGGGCTTGACAACATAGTCATCCGCACCGTATTCCAGCCCCATGATCCTATCCATTTCAAGGTTGCGCGCCGTAAGCATTATGATCCCCATCCTCGGAAACTCCTGTCTTAACGCCCTACAAACCTCAAACCCGTCTATACCGGGGAGTATTATGTCCAATATCACCATATCCGGTGCTTGTTCTCTCGCTTTTTTTATACCATCCTCGCCTGTGGCAGCCTCCATTATACTATAGCCGCTGCGTTCGAATCCGATTTTTACAAACTCGCGTATAGGCTTTTCGTCTTCTATAATAAGTATTTGTTTCACTAAATAATCCTTCTCTCAATGTATCCTAGAATTATTTTATTACACTATTACCTCCGTGTAAAGAAAAAACAGGCGTTTCTCCCAAACAGTTACGCTTATACCGCAACTGTTCAGATACCGCTGCGCATAGGCAATGGTAACCATAAATATGCTTTACATCTGAGTAATCGCATGCTAGAATTTAAAGGAAAGGAGCATATTCAAAATGCGGGATATAAAACACCAGACATACGGTTTAAGCGAAGACCAGGCCCGCCAACGCCTGCAGCAGCAAGGGCCTAACCGCATAGAATTAAGGCGGCAGGTTCGTTTTGCCGAGATTTTCTGGGAAGAAGTACGAGAGCCGATGATATTGCTTCTGTTGGCAGTAACATTAGGCTACTTCATGCTAGGAGAATCAGTGGAAGCCATAGCTGTATTGCTCATCGTCACAGCCATTGTCTTGGTTGAGGTTTGGACCGAATACCGTGCCAAAGCGTCGGTGGCCGCCCTGCAAACCTTGACCGAACCTTCGACACTGGTAATGCGCGATGGCGAAATAAAGACCGTACCGGTGGAAGATGTCGTGTCGGGCGATTGTATGGTATTACGCGCAGGAAGCCGTATACCGGCCGACGGGTATCTGGTAAGCGCCTATGACATGGCCGTGGATGAATCAGCTCTGACCGGCGAGTCTTTCCCTGTAGAAAAGAAAAGTGCAATCGACGACAAATCAATGCAGGTTGATTACGAATATCAGATTTTTCGCGGCACACTTGTGGTAAGAGGCGAAGGGTTGGCCATAGTCACCGCTACCGGCATATCGACCGAAATCGGGCGCATAGTTGGCATAACCCGTGCGGCTAAACCCCCACGTACGCCTCTGCAACAGATGATGAAACAATTGAGCAAGGTATTGGCCATAGCCGCCCTTTTATCAGCAATATTGATACCCGTCCTTTTGATCTTCATAAGCGGTCAAAAATGGTCTGATGCCGTTCTGACAGGGCTAAGCCTTGCCTTCGCCACTATACCGGAGGAACTGCCCATACTGGTGGTCATGGTGCTGGGACTGGGTTCCTTGCGCCTGGCGCGCTCCAACGCATTGGTAAGAAAGTTAAACAGCGCTGAGACCCTTGGTCACATTACCGCCATCGTTACAGATAAAACCGGCACGCTTACGCAAAATCATCAGCAATTTATAGGAGCGGTAATACCTGGTCAATGGCAAGTAATAATGCCCTCCGATTTAGATCAGACGCCTGCCAACCAGCGTGTGAGCAGCGCAGCACGCTTAAGCCTTCTGTATCCGGACGAAAAAGGGGCATCGGCATGGAGCGATCCACTTGAAGCAGCTTTAGCCGAAAGCCTGCCCTCATCTGCTTTGAAAGATCCTGCGCCGGAACAATCCAAAACTCTGATACCTTTTTCCTCTGAAAGGGGCTGGTCCGGTATCGCGTGGGGCGAGAATCATCGCATAATAAAGGGCATACCCGAGATTATCTTAAATTCTTGCAAATACGCCCTATTTACAAATAGCGGCGACAAAGCCGAATGGGATATAACCGACGCCATGCGTACGGAGATATTGCAACATATCGATCATCTGGCCGATGATGGATACCGTATATTGGGGTTGGCTGAGGATGATATTTTCCTCGGATTGCTGGTTTTCGCCGATCCATTGCGTAAAGAAGCTGCCGATGCCGTATCAGCTGTTCGTTCTGCCGGCGTGAAGGTGATAATGGCCACAGGCGATCATCCGAACGTGGCCCGTTCAATAGCCGAACAGATAGGCCTACCAACCAAATCTATAGCGACCGGCGAGCAAATGGAACGATGGAGCGATGAAGAACTGGCGGATAAATTGCTTCAAACCGCCATCTTCGCTCGTATTAAGCCGGAGCATAAGTTGCGCCTGGTACGCGCTTTACAGGCTCAGAACGAGGTAGTGGCCATGATAGGCGACGGCATAAACGACGCGCCGGCCATTGCCGCCGCCGATGTCGGCGTGGCTATGGGTAAAAGCGGCACCGATGCAGCGCGTGAAAATGCCGGTATAGTCCTCACTGACGACCGATTTGAAACTTTAGCCAAGGCCGTGCACGAAGGCCGCGGCCTATTCGCAAATCTGCAAAAAGCCGTCCGATATTATTTGGCTATAAAAGTAGCTCTGGTGGTAACCATGCTGATACCGGCCGTCTTGGGTTTGACATCGCCTTTTTCGCCTATCATGATAATACTTATGGAACTATTCATGGATCTGGCGGCTTCTACGGCTTTCGTAATCGAGCCGGCCGAAGATGGTCTAATGGGTCGTCCGCCTCGTCCGGCCAATAAACCGTTTTTGAACTCGGCCATGAACCGTTCCATACTAACCGGAGGATTAATGCTCTCCGTATCCATATTATTAGCTGTATGGGGCGCTACCGGATGGTCAGTATCAGAAATGGACATGATTCGCTCATCCTCGTTCATGGCTTGGATGTGGGGGCATGTACTGCTGGCTTTTGTATTCCGATACATTTACACGCCTCCATATAGTCGCCCATTTACTAATCCCATATTAAATGGCTGGGCTGTCTGCGCTATAGTCACCGCAATGCTGGTGGTCTATGCGCCGCTGCTCGAAAACGTCTTTGATACGACAGCCATATCATCCAGTCAATTGGCTTGGGTATTCGGCATACCATTTATCATGACCATTATTCTTGCAACAACAAGGCCTTTATGGCAAGGTAAGGATCTATAGACATGGAAAATTCGGCTAACCATGGTTCTCGGCGTTTCTATTGCAGTGGTATATCGGACTCGGCATTTAAAAACAGGTCGGATATATAACCGCGCTGCCACCTGAAGAACGCCGCGCTGCCTATCATGGCGGCGTTGTCAGTGCATAAAATGGGCTGTGGATGAATAAATCTCAGCCCGTTTTGCCGACAGGCCTCGTCCATGGTCTCTTTAAGTGCGACGTTGGCCGCTACGCCACCGGCTATGGCTATGGTGCCGATATTGTGTTCCAACGCGGCGTTTATCGCCTTATCCACCAGCACATCGACCACAGCCTTTTGGAAACTGGCCGCTATATCTTCTACAGGGATATCCTGTCCTTTTTGCCGAGCTGTATTTATATAATTCAAAACCGCGGTCTTTAATCCGCTAAAACTAAAGTCGTATGGATGATCGCGGATTACGGCTTTTGGAAATTCTATGATGGCTCGTCCGAGAGCCGCTCTCTTCTCTATAGCCGGGCCTCCCGGGTAACCCAGACCGAGCGTGCGCGCTATCTTATCGAAAGCCTCTCCGGCTGCATCATCATGCGTTTTGCCTATTATACTGTACTTGCAATAATCCTCGACCTCAACTATATACGTATGTCCACCCGATACTACAAGACATAAAAAAGGTGGGATAAGGGACTGATCTGCTATATAATTGGCGCTTATATGCCCTTCTATATGGTGAACACCTATAAGAGGTTTGTTTATAGCCAAGGCTATGGCTTTAGCAGATGAAAGCCCCACCAATAATGCGCCTATGAGGCCGGGACCATATGTAACGCCAATACCATCTACATTGCCGAACGTCATCTCCGCTCTGTCCAACGCTTCCTGTATAACCAGTTCAACTGCTTCCAAATGTTTGCGCGATGCGATCTCGGGCACCACACCGCCGAACTTCTGATGAAAGTCGATCTGCGACGATATTACATTTGACAGCACTCGGCGGCCGTCTTGTACCACAGCCGCCGACGTATCATCGCATGATGTCTCTATTGCTAATATGCGCATGGTTTACAGTTTCCCCTCTATGTTAAATGAAAGTTCCACATTATTATAGCATCTTCATTATTATTAAGATAATACCCCTTGCGTATGCCGCTCTCTTCAAATCCCAGCTTTTTATAGAGATTCTGAGCTACTATATTGGATTTGCGTACTTCCAATGTCATACGGCTTATGCCTATATCTACCGCCATCTTCATCATATATCTCATCAGCTTCTCCCCGATCCCCCTATGTCTGTAATCGGGATGAACGGCTACATTGGTTATATGCGCCTCATCTATTACGAGCCACATACCTATATATCCCACTACCCTTCCATTTAAACGAGCCACCGCATAACGCGCACAAAAGTTTCGCATAATTTCGGTACGAAAGGCTTCTTTGGACCATGGCGTAGGAAAACAGAGCCGCTCTATCTCCTCCACATCATCCAAATCACTTAAACGCATCTCTGTAACCTGTACTATGGATTCGTTTTTTTGTTCCATCTGTTATTATACCCCCGCTCTAATCTCCGCCTGCGATTTTCTCATATAAAACGGCAATAAAGTAATATAATTTTTTAAATCTCCGACCTGTGCGATATGGTTTCCCAATATGCCCGCTATAGATGCCATAGGCACGCAACGATAATCCGGCATCAGTATAGCATCGCCCTGAAAATCACGTTGTAAATCATCGCGATATACGCTGACCGCGGGACCAGTAAATACCACAGGCACTTCATTCATAAGCGATTTTTTAAGTTGATAAAGATGCATTATCATATAATCCGACTGCCTATGCATATGACCATTTGACCAAATATAGCGCGCTGTATAAACATTTTGCTGTTGCGCATCTATCAACGGATAAATGGGATGGTCTGGCAAAGCAGCCCCTTCGGCCAATATATCCAAAGAAGTTACGGCTGCTATGGGTTTATCGGTCACATGAGCCAATGCTTTTATAGTAGCGCACCCTATACGCAAACCGGTAAAAGAGCCCGGCCCTATATCCACCGCCCAAAGGTCTATATCCGCTATTGCCATATCTACCCATTCAAGAACATGCTTTATCATAGGCACCACTATCTGTGAATGACGTTTATTATAATTAAAAGATTCTTCATGTAATACCATATCATCGCGTAATACAGCTGCTGACGCCACATCGGTAGCTGTATCCAAAGCCAGAATATTCAATACTCATTCAACCCTTCCAGAATCTCTACATAACGCGGCCCTATAGCTTCCGCATCTATAATCCTTTGACTCTCGTCCGTACCATATAATATCCATATATGCATATATCGAGCCGGAAGCAATTCTCGTATTCTCTCAGCCCACTCTATAACCGCAACGCCTTTATCGAAGAAATATTCTTCGTACCCTATGTCGTACAGTTGTTCCGGATCTTCCAGCCTATATACATCAAAATGATAGAGCGGCAAACGACCACTGTATTGGCTCATTATAGTATATGTCGGACTGGTTATCTCATCGGTTATATCCAGCCCTCTCGCTATACCTTTAACTATTTGAGTCTTACCGCTACCAAGATCACCGTCTAGCGCTATTATATCACCTTCATGCAAAAGCTGTCCAATACGTTTGCCCAAGGCAAAAGTCTCCTTCGCACACTTGGTTATAAATCTCACATTCTCTGCACCTCACCATGAATTATACTACTATTATAATTCACTTGCCAACTTTTTTAATCGGCAATCTTCGATTCGTAATATAACAAATCCAGCGCATGCAATGATATAAAGCCTACATCCGCTCATGAAATATTGCTGGCGTACTTACGATTCGTTTCGCTTGAGCAAGCTAACGCCGGCAATTCGCGTCCATGCTCAGTGCCGGCTGGTCGGACGTTCATACTTAACAAAATCCCGTACCCCTGCATAAAATGTTTAGAGCAGGAATGGAGGTAGATGAATACGATGCTTTCTCATACACAGATAATATGCATTGGCATTATAGCAAGTTTAGCAGCCGGATTGGCCACGAGCGCGGGAGCCATCCCTATCTTTTTCACGCGCAATATATCAAGAAAGCTCATGGATGCTTTGCTCGGTATGGCAGCAGGAATCATGCTGGCCGCTACCGCATTCAGCTTGATCATACCGGCCATAGAAAAAGGCGGTGGCGGTATAAAAGGAGCCGGTATAACGCTCATAGGCATACTGGTAGGAGGAATTTTCCTCGATGTGGTAGATTGTTTATTTCCGGATACCAATTTACTATCCAATTCAATGAATGATGCGGAAAATGAAAATGGCGCTGCCTTGAGAAGGGTATGGCTGTTCGTCATAGCCATAACCGTACATAATTTTCCGGAAGGCATGGCAGTAGGGGTCGGTTTTGGCGATGGGGATATAGCCAATGGCATAAGCCTCGCTA
Organism: Mahella sp.; assembly: GCF_020054945.1. Lineage (GTDB taxonomy): Bacteria > Bacillota > Clostridia > Mahellales > Mahellaceae > Mahella. The sequence goes on along the minus strand of NZ_JAIHAU010000051.1, from coordinate 177 downwards.
TAGCCATTGGCCTTCAAAATATACCGGAAGGTTTGGCAGTAGCATTACCGCTATTACAGCACGGTTACAGTACCGGCACAGGGGTGAAGCATGAATTTAAGATGAGCAATAAATCGGGCTTAGAGGGACACCGAAAATAAATTTTTTCTCAAATAAGAGCTGGATCAATTTTTGCCC
>NZ_JAIHAU010000050.1 GCF_020054945.1 Mahella sp. | reverse complement strand
GGTATAATGTATTATCAAATAAAATTCAATTTTGGAGGTTTGAGTGATGAAGAAACAATTGATAGGAATTGCTTTGATTTTATTAGGAATTCTATTAAGGACTTTGAATTTATTTACCGATACTTCGATAACGATGTTTATCGGTTTAGTATTGGGCATTATTGGCCTGTTTATCGTGATTGCCTATGCCATAGATGAAGGGGATAAATAGTTTGCATGCGTGAGGCCGATCATTCTAGTTAAAATTAACCAGATGAAGTTTTGATATATACAGTTAGCCGTCAACATACGAAGTTATCGCAGGCCAAAAAAGGCCGATAAAATATTATCATGCGTTTTTTTCGGCAGATAATCGGCCTTTTTGGAGCTAAAAAGGGCCAAAAAGAGAGTAAAAACGCAATATAAACTGTATTATCATGAGTTATTATCATGCGTTTCCATACTGTATCAAAACAAGGTTATTTTCTTGTAAAAAACAAAAATATACAAGAAGGCAAGAAATGTATCTCTTGCCTTCTTTCTCATAGCACAACTCAGCCTATGGGCGCGGCCCCGGCGCAGGACATACCGGGTACGCTTTTCTATCCCCAAAATGGTCTTTGCCTATTTGTGCATCGCTCAAATTAAAATAGTCATATCTCAAAACGTTTTTGCCAGAAGACGTTATAGGATCATCCCATGTTGTATCTAAATGATAACATTTGCCGTTTATCTTGACTATATTCCATGCATGTCCGCCTCCTGACACAACTGTGCTTTCTATACCTGCCATATTAAGTAATAATTTGGTCGCCCATGCATAACCCTCACAAACAGCAACGCCTTTTATTAAAGCGCCGTATGGAGAATATGATTCATCAGGAACAGTATTGTTATCATAATTTTTTTCATCATAACGAACATTATTAACTATATAATCGTGTACTGCTTTTTCTTTCTGCAAATCTGTCATGCCTGGTTTGATTATCTTGCTTATTATAGTTTTGGCTTTCTCATAATATTCTTTCATCTGTGTGGAATCATTGGAAATTACAAAATCAACATGAGAGCTAATTGCAGCTGAAAGTTGTTCCTTATTATAAACTATAAGTCTGCCACTGGCATCTCTCGCATCTATTTCGATTGGGAAAATTTTAGAACTAACCAATATATTTTCATTAGCATCCAATGCATGAATTTTTGCTAAATAATTCCCCCTATCCATGGATGAAGCACCAAGAAGGAAAGGAATATCAAAAGATGCCTTTCCATCGTCATTCAGTGAAAAACCGGTAGTTATCCAACGATACTCCTTAAAACGGGATAAAGAATCTCCTGTAGGATAAGAAATGGACATTCTATAAAAGACCGCGCCTGGCACATTATCTGTAATAAAACCTATGGTTTTTGTTATAGAACCGTCATATGTCGTCTGATCTTTAACATCCATTTGATATATATTAATTGTTTCAGGAGTGAATAGTTTCAATACAGCCGTATCAGAAACAGCGCCTTCGCCGCCCACAATAGTCACCTTATCAATAGTGAGGCCTGATTTTATTATATACGCCGAAACGCCTTTATCGACTTTGTCTCTGCCGCATAATAACAGCGGTTGGCCTTTCTTGGCCGCTAGAGGCGCAGCAGCCAGCACATCGGCGTAATCATAGCCGGTAGCGACAAACGCACCGTCTCCAACGCCGCCGTACGCTTTGGCTATCTCAAGAGCGGTCAGTTCTCTGTTGCCGCCGTATATCCGCCTGACGGTTATGCCCATGCTCTTGAGCTTGTCGGCTATGGCTTGCGGTATGATCTTGTCACCGCCCAACACATCAACCTGCTCTATCTGCATATCTTTCAGAGCCTGAAGCGTGGCAGCCGGCATGGTCGAGCCATAGACAAACAATATAGGCATGTTGTTGGCGGCGGCAATCGGGGACATAGCCAGCGTCAGCAGAAACGCTATAACCACAATTATCGCAAATATTCTTTTACGCATTGAGTTTTTTGTCTCCTTTCCGTATCACACATATATCTGCCTGTATTATACAATATATATCAGGAGACCAGCAAGCGGAGAATGTTCCCGGCCTGCTCCAGCCCAGTATTTCCGCTATCCGCTAACGTGGCGATTTGGGCTTTTAAGCTGTCCGGCAGCAGTCTTTCATTTTGAGCCGATACTGCCTTGCTCTCGTACATCTTGAGAAACTGGCCCCGCACAACATCCGGCCTGTCGCTCAAGCATATTTCCTCCCAGCCCATGAAAGTACTCAAAAATTGTGATGTGAGGATGTGATTACCTTGAGCTGTCATATAGAATAAATAACTGGGGTGCGCCGGTTCTGCGCTAGCTATATAGCTCGGTGAGATACTGAATCCGGCAAAGTCCAGCCAACAGCCGGTACCCGCTTCTGGAGCCGAAACCGCGAGGCAAGGCTTAAGCGTGAAGAGGGGAACAAGAGAGCCGCAATGCGAAAGCGTGAAGTAATTCAGCTCCGTTAGTAGCATGCGTTGAAGCCGATGCTGTGCTATGAGCAGCATCCGCAAACATTAATGGTAAGAATGCGGAGGTTCAATCGGGGTTCTAGAGCGTGGCGAGCTTGTGAGGTATATCTGGCGTACCCGGCAGGTCTCGTAGGTCCTCGAAAGAGTATGGGAGGTAAGCGTTTTGTAAACGGAGCCGAACAAATGACCTGCGAGAAGTCGGACTGGCTCATAGTAGTGGTGAAACGCGCGAAAGTGCGCGGAGCGAAGGGTCAGCTAACACACATTTCTGCAGAGCAGAAACATAACCACTGCACAGGAGGCACGAAAAGAAATGGGAACAAATTATCGCTCTTCTTATTTTCATGCTTAATACCTGGGCATTAATCTGACAAAAAATTTCCCGAAACGCCTGGTAACTAGAGGTTTTAGGGACACGACTTTTTTAGAGCTTCCGAAGAAACGAGATAGGAATATATCTTTGGATATATTGCAAATATTTATTTACTATATTATAATTATCCCAGCAAACAAATAACAGTTTTGCTGCCAGGAATTTAATAGATTTTCAACATAGTCAATACAGCTTTCCTAATAAAACCTAATAGAGGTGGATGTTGGAGGCAATGCTATGTCAGACTTATTGAAGGAAATTATGACCCTGGACGGGTGTACAGCAAGATAGCAACCAGCACAAGCGATAGTGTCATGAAAACAGCATACACCAGCAGATTTAACGATCCCTTCCATACTGCTTATACGTATTACGGATGGAATCAGTATTTCTAAAAACACACTATAGGTCCGAAGTTGGGGGTAGGTACTGTGCCTGCCCTCAACTAAACATTATAAGGGAGGAGTGATTCACATCAGACAGATTCTACATAGAGCATTTTTGCTAATAGCTGTTTTTGCTGCCGTGGCGGCAATGGTTGCTCTCTGTTTTACCACGGTAGCCCAATTTTATATTATGGAAACAGTGGATCCTGATTTCCTTTCCGACAACTCTGTTAAGGTTGAAATTTATCAAATTAACGATGGTGAGCCCTTAGTTCAAACAAAGGACTTGCTTGAGTACTTCTCTTTACAGGGCGGAAGTTTGATTGTTTATAGGAGTTATCCCATTGCAAACGGAAAGGCTGTTTTCCTTTCCGGCGATACTGGATTTAAGCCGAATATCATAGAGGGACGCAGTTTCTCTACGGATGACTTTGAGCAGCAGGCAGCAGTGGCACTTATCGATGCAGGAATCCGTGACAGGTGCATTGAGAGAGATGGAGAGCTTTATTTCCTGCATGAAGGTAATGAATACAAGGTCGTCGGTATCTATAAAGCCCCAACTGTCAGACAATACGGAGTGTGGGGCGATACTTCCGGTGCCTTATACTATGTGAACATGGCTGCCGCAATAGGTAAAAATCTTGACACGCCTCTTAACGGCGTTTATTTCATAGACGCAAAGGAGAAAAGCATGGATTACTTTGACGGACTTGCGGCATATGCTAAAAAAATCAATCCGGAAATCAATATGCGAGCCGAAGTAAACTCAGCTTCAACGTCCCAAAATCTTATCCAATCCATTCGCGAGACACAGGTCTTAATCATAGCATTCGCATTAACGATTATTTTAGTTTTATTAAATGTTTTCAGTACGACATATTACTGGCTTGAGGGCAGGTATAAGGAATTGGCAGTAAGAATCATGTCGGGTGCCGGAACACCCAGCCTTCGCAGGATGCTACTTCGTGATTATCTTCTGATTGTCACCATCGGCTATGGTATCGGTTTGGCGCTGGCGATAATAATCATACAAGCAGGCTTGTTTCCCTTTATTGGTGAAAGCGTTTATATGTCCGCAGTTGTTGTGGGTTATCTGCTTTGTTTGGCAGTGGGAATCGTTACTGGGTCGATTGCCTTGAGTTTACGATTGAAACAAGAAATCATTACGCAGATAAGGGGGTAAGGATTTGGAACAGCTCAGATACGCCTGGGAAGATATAAAGGATCAAAAAATACGGAACTTTGTTCTGTTTATACAGATAACCGCCGCTTTGGTACTGTTTAGTATCATTGTTTCTGTCATGGTGCAGGCAAGCAGTTACCGCGAAAAATTGAATGGGATTATCGAAAGCCAGGAAATTTATTTAATTCGCGATTTAACCGACCAAAGCACGCTGGAGCAAATATGGGCAGACCCAGATAGTTCGGCGAAATTCAGGGAGCTCTATCAGTATATGAAGCATAACCCTTTATTTGATACCTATACAGCCGACGCTCAGCGTTTCATGTGGCTGGCTGAGGACAAGTCCCCAAAGTCCTTAGCCGTTCAATCCAGCCCACCCAGCAATGGCTATAATCTATTGAAAATTGATGATAAGTTTATGGACATATACAAACTGCAATGTGTAGAGGGATCGCTTTTCACTAAAGAGGATTTCTCAACTACAGGAGAAACAATCCCGCTCTTGTTGGGTTATGATTTTCGTTCTTTTTATCAGATAGGTGACATAATCGAAGATGATGAAGAAGGATTTCGTTACCATGTGGTCGGTTTTTTAGAGCAGTCGTCTTATTTTATTCAGCCCGGTAAAGACAATGAAATATACTCACTGGATAGATGGTTTGTCATTCCTGTTCAATCGGGTCTCGATGATTCTTATGAGTATGATTCTGCTATTATGTCAACCTATATCATCACGGATGATCCGTCTAATTTGCAGAAAATTCAACAGAAGTCAACCGAGCTTGGATTGTATACTTTTGAGTTCAGAAGCTTTACGGAACAGATGGAACGGATGCAAGAAGATATGGATCTTCAGATCAAGATTATGGGTCTAATGTTTTCGGTTGTACTCATATTCAGTATGATTGGCCTTATCTCCAACCTTGTGCAGTTTATTGATACCCACACAAAAGAATTTGCCATTCATATGCTCTGCGGAGGCCAGGTATCATCAATCATCCGCCGGATTCTAACACAAATCATCTTAATATTCATCCCGGCCAATGTGATTGTGTTTGCAATCCATGGAGCCAGCTCCATAACCCTTGCGACCATTGCCTTTGGTTTAGTGATTGGATCACTCATCATGCTTTACCCGGCAATAAAACTGTCGGCAATAGGAATAAATGAACTGCTTAGAAGGAGTGAGTAACTTGAGTATTATTAAAGTGGATAATCTTGTCAAAACATATGGTAGCGGCGAAGCAGAAGTAAAAGCGCTGCAAGGAGTGTCACTGACAATAGAAGAAGGTGAAATGATTGCTATCATGGGACCATCTGGGTCAGGAAAGTCAACACTTCTGAATATCCTTGGCTGTTTGGATAAACCCACCAGTGGCCAGTATTATCTTAAATCTCGGCCTATTATGACATTTAATTCAAAAGAAATGGCAGTACTTCGTAATCAGATTTTTGGCTTTATTGTACAGGACTTTGCTCTGGTAGACCGTTATAGTGTCTACAAGAATGTGATGATTCCCCTTACTTATTCCAAAAAGCCCATCCATTCTAAGAAAAATAAGATCGAAGATGTACTATCCCAATTAGGAATTTTAGATAAAAAAAATGTCTTGGCTTTAAAACTTTCAGGCGGTCAACGCCAGCGAGTAGCTATCGCCAGAGCCATTGTTAATGATCCGGACATTATCCTGGCCGATGAGCCTACAGGCGCATTGGACAGCAAAACCGGCAATGAAGTCATGAATATTTTTAAGAAGCTAAACAATGCGGGAAAAACTATCATCATTGTAACCCATAATTTTGATGTAGCATCTTTCTGTCACCGAATAATTGAGATTCGAGACGGAAAAATTGTTTAATTAATTGGAAACGGAGGAAATCCTTAATCTGCACTTCCTTAAAATAGATCCACACCCCACCCGTAAAATCGTTGAAAGATTGCCAAGGAAGGGGTGTGCATTGTATCATTTGATAGTAGATTAGCCAAATAATCCACAATAAACATGATTTCTATGTAATCATCGTAAACTATCACCTTGCGAACACAAGCCCGAATGATGCGTTTTTGCTTTTCCGGGCTTTTATTTTTTATGTCTGAATCTTTTTACTATTCGTTCGAAGAAGTGCGGACGAAATTGGAGCAGCACATTAATCATTTGTGGCTGACGGCTTTCTCACCAGCGCCATAATACCCGCTATAAGTATCAAGATGCCAGGTATTATATAAAACATGGATATGGATATGAAACCGCCTATACCGGCAACCAAAAGCATTACTCCTGCTACCTTGGGTTTGCCTTTTACAATAGCGGCGCCTACAATAGCTAAAATGCTGAACAATGCTGCCGCCCAACCCAAACCAGTAACGGTTGATGCTCCTTCAGCCTCAAACACTGTCCCAACGCCTCCGACAAACAATGCGATCAGCGATGAAAAAATACCTATAATACCGCCGATCAACCCTAAGACAAACTCTGCTGTACGCTTCATAAAACATACCTCCATAAATTTTATAATCTTTATGGCTATACTATAGCACATTATATGGTGATATTAGTTGCATTTATAGAAAAATATCTAAATATTTCTTCGTAAAAAACGTGTCAAAAACTTCGGTAGTTCTATTTTTCATGCTATAATATCATATAAGCAAAAGATATTTGACTGGGAGTGCGGAGCATGGAGAGCGAATCGTATGCAAATAAGGAAGTATCCTTAAATAATTGGTATGTGTTATTTGTGATGACCGGTCAGGAAGATAGCGTGCGCAAGAGGTTGGAGTACAGCTTTGGCTTGGAAACGATAAAGCCTTTGTTGCCGCGGCGTATGCTCATAGAGCGCAAAGGCGGCAAAGTGTATGAGAGGGTGCACACGTTATTTCCGGGATACGTATTTATTCATACCCCTGTTATCGACGATGTTTATTTTAATATAAAGCGGATTCCGGGAGTTATAAAGCTGCTTAAAGATGATACATATCCCATATCTGTAGCACCTAATGAAATGCAACCGCTGCTGGCATTAACCAAAGCGTGTGAGATTATAGGGTTGTCTACATGTTCCTTGATAGATGGACGCATAATCGTTTTAAAAGGTCCACTTAAAGGATATGAAGGCATCATAGTAAGCGTTGATAAACGCAAAGGAAGGGCTAAAGTGAGGATGAATATAATGGGATATGAACGCTTGGTCGACCTGGGCCTCAATATAATAGGACTGGTATAATGCGATTAGGCGAGCTATATTGAGCTAGTATTAGCAATCGAGACCTAATCACCTATTATGACCGTAGAAGAACATTGGCAGTGTAAAAACGGATATGATATAATACACAATACAAGTACATTTGTGCTCCGAATGTGTACAAAGGGGTGCTGCAAAATGGCGGAGAAAAACATATACTTTTTGGTAGATAGCGCTGTATTGCCCAAGGTCTTCACAGATGTGATAGAGGCTAAGAAATTGCTGCAAAGCGGCAAGGCCAAAACTATAAATGAAGCGGTTAATAGAGTGGGTATAAGCCGCAGCGCGTTCTATAAATATAAAGATGCTGTTTTCCAATTTACCGAGGGTAGCCGAGGTAAGATAATAACTATAGCATTGATGTTAGACCATATGCCCGGCGTTTTATCAAACGTACTCAATGTTATAGCAAAAATGGGGGCCAATGTGCTGACCATAAATCAAAATATACCTATACATGGTATAGCCAATGTAACTATGGCCGTGGATACCAAACAGCTTAGAGCTGAAAGCGATAAGCTTATTTCAGAGCTTGAAGGGCTTCATGGTGTTGAGAAAATAGAGCTGTTAGCAGAAGAATAAGTTATTTATGTTCAAAAAGAGAGGTAATGTATATGGCATATGTGGCCGTAATGGGACATGGGACAGTGGGATCAGGCGTGGTAGAAGTGCTGCGCAAAAACAAAGACAGTATAGAAAAAAAGGCCGGCGAAAGCATAACATTAAAGAAAATATTGGATAGAAAACCGTTCTCAGATTTACCATATAGCGATCTTTTTACCACTGATGCCGAAGAGATATTAAATGATGATGAGATACAGGTTATTATAGAAGTAATGGGCGGTGTTGAGCCGGCATACACCTATGTTAAGCGTGCCCTCATCAGTGGAAAGCATGTGGTAACATCCAATAAGGAGCTTGTGGCTGAACATGGTGCAGAATTGCTTCGATTGGCCAGGGACCATGATGTGAATTTCTTTTTTGAAGCCAGTGTAGGCGGTGGAATACCGATAATACGCCCTCTTAATCAATGCCTGGCAGCTAATGAAATATCCGAGATCATCGGCATATTGAACGGTACTACCAATTATATATTGACGCAGATGCGCTTGCATGGCAAGACGTTTGAGCAGGCCTTAAAGGACGCTCAAGAAAAAGGCTATGCTGAAAGCGATCCATCAAATGATATAGATGGCTATGATGCTGCTCGCAAAATAGCCATACTTGCTTCTATAGCGTTTAGTAGGGCGGTTAGTTACAGAGATGTGTATACCGAGGGCATATCTGCCATAACGCGGTTGGACATGATCTATGCCGATGAAATGGACTATGCTATAAAGTTGATAGCAATGTGCAAGGATATGGGAGATAAGCTCATGGCCAGGGTATCGCCGCTCATGATCCCGAAAAGCAGTCCTCTGGCTACCGTAGACGACGCTTTTAACGCTATATTGGTGCGCGGAGATGTTATAGGGGATGTAATGTTCTACGGCATGGGTGCAGGCAAATTGCCAACGGCCAGCGCGGTAGTGGCCGATGTGATAGATGCAGTTAAACACTTGAAAACGCGCAAAAAAGAGGTATGGGCAGACGGCGAAGGTTACCCTGTTATAGATATAAGCGATGTTAAGAGCCGGTATTTCATAAGGGTTGCATATAAAGACAGATCGGATGCCGTAAACGCTGTTAGAGAATTATTCGGGGATGTAAACATGGTATTTTGCAATGACCCAATAGTAAAGAATGAATTTGGCTTTATATCGGATGAAGAACCTGAATTCATGCTTAACGACAAGATGGCTATATTAAGCGACCACGATGCTATCAGCGATGTTGTAAACCGCATACGAGTAGAAGATAATTTATAGGAGGCCGATTATGTGGAACGGACTTATAGATAGATACAGAGATTATTTGCCGGTAAACGACGCTACGCCGGTGATAACGCTGAATGAAGGCGATACGCCGCTCATAAAGGCGCATAATATAGAGAAGGAATTGGGCGGCATAGAGCTTTACCTGAAATATGAGGGGTTAAACCCTACCGGTTCATTTAAAGATAGGGGTATGACCATGGCTATATCCAAAGCTGCAGAAGAAGGGTCTAATACCGTTATGTGCGCCTCTACCGGCAATACGTCGGCATCTGCGGCTGCTTATGCGGCCAGGGCCGGTATGCGCTGCATAGTGCTTATACCCAATAATAAAATAGCATTGGGCAAATTAGCTCAAGCCATGGCATACGGTGCGGAGATAGTGGCTATAGACGGTAATTTCGACCAAGCGTTGCAGCTGGTAAGGGAAATAACCTCGTCGCATCCCATAACGCTTGTAAATTCCATAAACCCATTCCGCATAGAAGGCCAAAAAACAGGGGCATTCGAGGTATGCGATCAGCTTGAGGGAGCGCCGGACTATTTGGCGATACCGGTTGGTAATGCCGGCAATATAACGGCTTATTGGAAGGGATTTAAACAATATTATGAAGGTGGAGTTATAAGTGTGCTTCCTAAAATGCTGGGTTTCCAAGCGGCTGGTGCAGCGCCTATAGTGGAGAACAGGATAATAGAGCAGCCGGAGACCATCGCAACGGCTATACGTATAGGTAATCCGGCTAGCTGGAAGGGAGCAAGCAATGCTATAACGGAATCCGAAGGCCATATAGATAAGGTAACCGACGATGAGATACTCGAAGCTTACAAACTGCTGGCCAGTGCCGAAGGTGTATTTGCAGAGCCTGCATCATGCGCTTCTGTGGCAGGCGTTATAAAATTATCACGCCGCGGATTTTTCAAGAAAGGTCAGCGCGTTGTTTGTATTTTGACGGGTAATGGTTTAAAAGATCCGGATACCGCTATAAAATTAGGTGGCCAGCCTAAAGTATGGCCGGCTGATTTAAGGGTATTGGAACAAGAACTGCTCGGTTAAATGATTTCTGAAAGGACTGGCTTAATGATTAGAGTAAAAGTGCCGGCTACAAGTGCGAATATTGGAGCCGGATTCGATTGTTTGGGTATAGCTTTGGATTTATATAATATAATAGAAGCAGAGGAAATAGAAAGCGGGCTTAAAATAACTATACCAGAATCGGATAAGGGATATATAGAAACCGATGAACGGAATTTAGTCTTTATATCGATGAAACGCTTATTCGATGAGGTGGGATATCGGCCAAAGGGCCTGCATATCAATCTTATAAACAATATACCTATCACGCGCGGGCTTATAGGAGGCATGACGGTGGCATGTATAGTAGAGGGAGAAGTAAAGTATGTGCGCATAGACCTGCCAGATTATATAAAGCTGCTGGTTATGGTACCGGACTTTCAGCTACCTACATCGGAGGCGCGTGCCATACTGCCTCAGAACGTTCCGATGCAAGATGCGGTATTTAATATAAGCAGAGCAGCTTTATTGACGGCATCGCTTATAACGGGACGGCTGGATAATTTGCCGGCAGCCGTAGATGACAGGCTGCATCAACCTTACCGAAAGGGCCTCATACCGCACTGGGATGAGATAATGTCCAAAATGGCAGAATTAGGTACAAAGGGTACTTTTCTGAGCGGTGCCGGTCCCACTTTAATAACAATAATGGATAAGGATTATGATAATATACGAGCAGAAACGTGCAAATTCTTAGCTGCTTTTGAGCAGCATTGGGATGTATATATAATGGATGTTTGCCGTTATGGCGCAGAATTGCTTGCACAAGGGAAAGGAGAGATAGTTTGTCGTTAATAGTTCAAAAATATGGGGGTTCATCAGTGGCCAACGCCGAACGTGTAATGAATGTGGCCAGAAGGATAAAGGCTGTTAAAGAGGCCGGAAACGATGTGGTAGTAGTGGTTTCGGCGCAAGGCGATACTACCGATCATCTGATGGACATGGCCGTGGAAATAAATCCTAATCCGTCCAAACGCGAATTAGACATGTTGCTTTCTACCGGTGAACAGATATCTATAGCGTTGCTAGCTATGGCTATAGAAGGTTTGGGCTTACCTGTTATCTCGTTGACAGGCCAGCAGGTGGGCATAAAAACCAGTAATTTGCACACCAATGCCCGAATAGAGGCCATAGATGGCAGCCGCATACGCAAGGAGCTAAACAGCGGCAAGATAGTGATAGTAGCTGGTTTTCAGGGTATGGACGATAATGACGATATAACCACCCTTGGAAGGGGAGGTTCAGATACCACTGCAGTAGCATTAGCTGCAGCTCTAAACGCTGATATGTGTGAAATATATACTGATGTGGATGGTGTATATACCGCTGATCCTCATTTAGTACCAAATGCTCGTAAGCTGGCTGACATATCATATGATGAGATGCTGGAAATGGCTAGTCTCGGAGCAAAAGTGTTGCACAACCGCTCGGTAGAGCTGGCCAAGAATTTTAACGTTCCTTTAGTTGTAAAATGCAGTTTTAATAGTAATGATGGCACATATGTAAGGGAGGAATCAATTGTGGAAAAGATGGTAATCAAGGGCGTAGCCCATGATGTTGATATAGCCCGCATAGCGGTTATAGGGGTAGCTGATAAACCTGGTATGGCGCATAAGCTTTTTAAGGCACTGGCTGATCAAGGGATAAACGTGGATATAATACTGCAGAGCATAGGCCGTGGCGGTACAAAAGATATATCGTTCACAGTGAGCAAGTCAAATTTGAAGCAAGCTGTAGATATTATAAAGGGCTTATTGGATGAACTTGGCGCTACGGATGTTAAGTATGCAGAGGATATAGCTAAGATATCAGTGATAGGGGCTGGTATGGCCAATAATCCTGGGATAGCGTCCATGATGTTTGAAGCATTGGCTGAAGAGGGCATAAATATAGAAATGATAAGCACGTCCGAAATAAAGATATCCTGTTTGATACCTAAGGAGGACATAGAAAGAGCGGTGAAAGCAGTTCACAAAAAATTTCGGCTGGATTCTGTCGCTTGACCTATTATGCGATTAAGCTTATAATATAATAGTTGTAACAAGTTGTGTGCCTGTAGCTCAGTGGATAGAGCGTCTGGCTCCGGACCAGAAGGCCGCAGGTTCGACTCCTGTCAGGCACACCAAAAACAAAGCTTAACATAGCGGTTTGTAGCCAACCTACAAGCCGTTTTTTTGCTGTTTATGCTTTGACTGAACAATGTAAAACGAATTACATAGAAAAATAATTGGAGGGTTTTATGGCAAGGTTTACAGAACTTCTTACTCCGAAAGACATGACTCAAGGCAAGCCTTGGAAGAGAATTGTGGAGTTTGCTATACCAATGCTGATAGGCAATGTAGCTCAACAACTTTATAATACGGTTGATTCTATC
>NZ_JAIHAU010000049.1 GCF_020054945.1 Mahella sp. | reverse complement strand
TCTAGGTGAGGTTGCCCTTTTGTGCTAAAAAGCAGCTATAAATATTGATTTTTGCAATGTACAATTTCCAATTAGGTCTTGACATTTAACCGCTGGACTGATTTATAATAGCCAGTTTATTGTAATGTCGATTACGCTCAAGAACAGAAAATGCTATATTCATAGCATGGTCGGATATGCGTTCCAAATTATTCAGCATATCGAGATAGATCACCGCAGATGATGGCTGACATTGCCCTTTATTCAATCTGTCTATGTGCGCCTCTCTAAAACGCTTCACCATGTCATCCACTTCTTCCTCTCTTTGTTCTATATTTGCAGCCATAACCATATCATCCCTTTTTAATGCCTCTACAGAATCTTTTAATATCCCAAGCACTCTATTGTATAATTCTTCTAATTCAGATATGGCCATATTGGAAAATTCTAACCTGTTTTCTTCTTTATACTCGGCCAGCTCAGTGAGATTCTCTGCGTGATCGCCTACTCTTTCCAGATCATTTACCGTATGAAATAAGCCGGATATTTCTTCCGCTTGCTCCTCGTTAAGCGATATATTAGATAAATTCACAAGGTATTCCGTTATTCCATGATTGAGAAAGTTTATGAGCTCTTCATTTTCATATATACGCTTTTGTTTTTCCTCATCAAAATCAAAGAATATGCTCATAGAAAGCTCTACATTTCTTATGGCTAAATCAGCCATCCGCCCTACTTCTTTCATTATCTGCACTACTGCTACAGCCGGTGTTTCCAATATACGCTGATCGAGGTATTCAAACCGTTTTTCTGAAATATGCTCGGGCTTACTGGGTATTATCCTGGAAGCTATATTTACCAATTGTTTAGCAAATGGGAAAAGTAAAATCGTATTGACGATATTAAAAACAGTATGTGCGTTGGCTATTTGTCGCGCTACATTGTCAGGTGACAGCGATTGAATAAATTCAGCAAACGGTATAAATTGTATTATAAGCAAAAACGCAACGGTACCTATTACATTAAAACTCAAATGGACTATGGCTGCGCGTTTAGCAGTAACCGATGTACCTATACTAGCCAGCAAAGCTGTAACACATGTACCTATATTCATACCGAATAGTATGGGTAAGGCTACATCCAGATCCACTATGCCCTGGAACGCCATAGCTTGTAATATACCTATAGACGCACTGCTGCTCTGTATTATACCAGTAAAAATAGCACCGGCAGTTATCCCATATAACGGATTTTTGAAATTGAGTAAAAAGCTTACAAATTGTTCATTCGATCTGAGCGGTGACATTGACTCGCTCATAATATCCATACCCATAAACAATATGCCAAAGCCCGCTATTATCTCTCCTAAATGTTTTAATGACTTTTTAGGAGCAAAGAATATAAATCCTACTCCTATTGCTATGGCTATAGGAGCTACAGTGGTCAACTTAAAAGCTATAAGCTGAGCTGTAACTGTAGTACCTATATTAGCCCCCATTATAACGCCCGTCGCCTGCATAAGGGTCATTAGCCCTGCATTTACAAATCCGACCACCATAACAGTAGTGGCACTGCTGCTCTGTATTATAGCGGTAACTGCGGTTCCTATCAATACGCCCATAAAGCGATTTGTGGTCAATACTTCGATAAGTCGTTTAAGGCGATTGCCAGCAGCCTTCTCTAGACCTTCCCCAAGCATCTTCATGCCATAAAGGAAAAGACCCAATCCCCCTGTCAGAGATATTATCATTTGCATAGCATATACTTCCCATCTTCCTCCATTGTTTAAAATACACTATAGATGACACAATTATGAAGTTTGTTATAATTATAACATATACCCACCTCTTTTCGATTTACAAAGGAATCATTTCTGTAATTCGTAATATGATTGCGTACCCACAATTCGTTTCAGTCATATAGCACGAATTGAAGGAATCATCTCAAGCCAACGATATTATATCAAACATACGGTCAACGCGCTATAAATTTTTTGCACAAAAAAGAGGCTGTTAAAGCCTCTTTTCATTCGCCCTACTCCATATCGAATATCTTGCCGGGATTCAATATATTATTGGGATCAAGCGCCTTTTTTATGCTACGCATAACGTTGAGCTGATCTTCATTCATAACGAGCTTCATATATTGCTTACGTTTGGAACCTATGCCGTGCTCACCGCTTATGGTACCGCCCAATTGAGCTGTAAGTTTATACATTTCCGTCAATACTTCAGGCAAAATCTCGTGCCATTTTTCCATCGTAAAATCAGGATTTTTAACCACTGTGGCATGTAAATTGCCGTCGCCGGCATGACCATAACATGGTATAGGCACGTCGTATTTATCTATTATCTCTGCCAAACCTCGTACAAAATCAGGTATATTGGCTATTGGCACCACTATATCCTCCAGGCTCTGATGCGGGCTAACCACCTTAAATGCCTCGGCTACGTTGCGCCTTATCTTCCATATCCGCTCTATCGTGGTATAATTATCGGCCACATATACTTCTATAGCGCCATTGGATATACATAGTTCGCCTATGGTTTCATACTCGCTCTCGACTAATTCTCTATTCTTGCCATCGATCTCTATAAGCAGCATCGCACCGGCTTCAGCTACCGGGATGGTTTCGTTTAAATATTGACATGATGCCTTAAACGACGATTCATCCATAAATTCTATGGCGGTCGGTATGATGCGACCATTGGTCATAATCTTTGGAACCACTCCTATAGCAGTATCTACATCCTTGAATAGAACCAACAGATCTGCAGTGGCTGTGGGTAACGGCAATAGTTTTAATATTATCTTCGTATATATGCCCAGCGTACCTTCAGCACCCACCATCAAATGGACTATATCGTAACCTGTAACGTCTTTAACACGTTTGCCTCCAAATTCTACTATCTCGCCGGTAGGCATAACCATTTCCAAACCATATATATATCGGCCTGTAACACCATATTTTATAGCCTTTCCTCCTCCGGCATTCTCCGCTACATTGCCGCCTATAAAACAGGTTTCCAAACTCATGGGATAACCGGCATAAAACAAGCCGTCGTCCTTTATGACATTATTGATCTCATTTGTCACCACACCAGGTTCTACCACGGCCATGAGGTTCTCTTTATCGAGCTCCAATATGCGGTTCATCCGCTCGACGGAGAGCAATATGCCACCATACACCGGTACTGCTCCGCCCGATAAGCCGCTGCCGGCTGCTCTAGGCGTTACCGGTACCATATATTCATTGGCCAATTTCATTATCTGCGATATTTCTTTAGCATCAGCAGGCTTAACCACCACATCAGGCATATGCGCATATTCTTTTTCAGCTACTTCATCGTGAGCATAACTCTCCATACGTTCCGGATCATTCCATATAACGTTCTTTGAGCCTACTATATCTATAAGTTTATCAACCAATTCTTGAGTTACGGCATTATAACGCATGCTCATTTTATCGCCTCCTGCTCACGCTGTGCTATGTATTGTTTTAATCTTTCTATTAATACCGGCAATACCTCCATGGCATCACCTACTATGCCAAAATCGGCTAATTTGAATATCTGCGCATCCGGATCCTTGTTTATCGCTACTATAGTCTCCGATGTCTGCATACCGGCTATATGCTGTATTGCCCCGGAAATGCCTATGGCCATATATAATTTAGGTGTGACGGTCTTACCGCTTAATCCAACTTGATGCGGATATGTAACCCAGCCGCGATCCACGACATCTCTGGATGCACCGACCGCGCCTCCCAATATTTTGGCCAGCGCCTCGATATATTTGAAATTCTCAGCTTTGCCCAAGCCTCTACCGCCGGCCACCACCACATCAGCCTGCTGCAATGATATCTCCTGAGATTTATCTTCAATAAAATCAAGTTTTTTTGCACGAGATGTAAAACATTCGGACGGCAATACCGGCCTAATAACTTCACCTGTTCTTGTTACATCCCTTGGCGCAGACTTCGTTGAATGAGGGCGCACAGTAGCCATCTGCGGTCTGGCCTCCGGCGTCTTTATAGTGGCCAGTATATTGCCGCCTATAGCCGGTCTGGTCTGCAATAGATTACCCGTACCTTTCTCTATATCAAGTATGGTACAGTCCGCCGTAAGGCCGGCGCGCTTTCGCATGGCTACATGTGGCAGCACTGTGCGACCCGTAGATGTAGCCGCGGCTATAACTATTTGTGGGCTGTACATATCTATCATACAGCATATCACGCTTGAATAAGGCTCGGCCAAAAAATCTTTTAATATCTCATGTTCTATAAGATATACTTTGTCAGCCCCCCGATATATCAACTCTTGCACTTCATCGGCAGGCATATCATAACCCATCAGCACAGCGGCCAACGGCACATTAAGCTTATCGGCCAATCCCCTTGCGCGGTTTAGCAATTCGTATGATACCCCTTGTATTATGCCGTTCCTTTGCTCGGCCAAAACCCATACCTCACTCAAGCCCATGGCTCATCCCTCCTCATATAAGCTGCCTATCCTTAAGAAATTCTATCAATTCATCCACTGCCTTATTGATGGATTCGGTATCCCTGGCTACCAGCTTTTTACCGTTGCGTGATACTTGGGGATGAAATGTCTTTACAACACGTGTTGGAGATCCTTTTAATCCAATATTAGATGGATCCGCCTCTATATCATCCGGCCCCCACATCGGTATATCGATTTTTTTTGCCTTTTGTTTACCTCTTAGCGTAGGCAACCTTGGATCGCTTATTTCCTTAACCACTGTCAATAAACAGGGCAGCGGCAACTCCAATAGCTCATAGCCACCCTCTACCAATCGCCTTACCTGCATCATATGTTCACCGATATAAACTATCTCGCTGGTAAATTTGGCCAAAACAAAACTGTCTATGACATTTTCAGCAAAATCGTTTACGCCTCTATCTACAGCGCTTTGTATCGAACCAACGTCACCAGATATAAGCAGTATATACTTACCGGGACATAAAACAGTGGCTTCTATTACATCGACGTTTGCCGTTTTTATCATATTATCGGCAGCCACTAACCCCATGGCTATACTTTTGAATTCCACAAGACCTATAGCTTTTTTCCCATTCATACTATTAGATCCCCTCTATAACTATTTCTTGGCCTATGGCTCTAACCACGCCGGCTATGCTGGCATGCAGATTTGCTCCAAGCTGACCCTTGGGTACCGAGCCGACAAGCTGGCCTTTTTCCACCCGATCGCCAGTTTTAACCAAAGGCGTCACAGGTACGCCGGTACTCTGCTTAAGAGGCAACGTTACCTTTTTTACAATCTGTTCATCCATTATTAATGGTGCCGGTTTATTATATTGGTTGAGCCCTAATCTGGCTATCAGCCTTTCCACAGGTATCAGCCGGCCATCACGAAACGGATGTGCCGTCAGATCTGCGTTATGATGAGGATTTTTAAATCCTCTTTTAGCTAGTTCCTCTTTTATAGCCATATTTATGCGCCTCGGCGAAAGATCCAACGGGCACGCAAACATATCGCATATGCCGCATTCGCTGCATAAAAGCGCCGTGCTTATAGCCTCTTTATGATCCGATATGGGCATCTCTTTTTGCCACGCTTCATGACAAACAGAGTTATAATGCAACACCGCATCGGTTTTGCCTATGCGTTCCACCATACCTTTGGCTATCACCTGCGCGCTTGGCATATCGAATACCTGAAACTTGACCGATGAACCACCGCAATTTAATACCAGAATATACATCATTTTCCCCTTCTAAACGAAGTGAAAGGCGCCGCCTAACATGATGCGCTCCTGACGCGTAAAATGACGCGGCGTACAGAATCCCTCGCCGGTCGGTCCGGTCAAAGTATGCGCATACACCAATGTTTTGGATTGAGGATCCATGCATGAATAAGAAGGAGCGTTTACCACCAGTGCTGTCATCTGCATGGCGCGCGCATATTCGGTTATACGGTTTATATCATTGGAATGCAATATGGCCGTATGACAGTCTCTATGTTCGGCTTTAACAGCCCATTTTACAGCCTCCTCGAAATCTTTGACCCTTACTATAGGCAATACGGGCATAAGCTGTTCTATCATTACCAACGGGTGTTCCGGTGGTGCTTCGAATATGACGGTGCACACGTCATCGCCTACTTCTATGCCTATATCTTTTAATATCACCGATGGATTCTTGCCTATAAGTTGGCCGTTTGGCTCGCCATCTTTTATGGTAACATTTGTTAGATCAGCTACCTCTTGACTCTTTATAAGATATGCATGATTTTTTTGCATTTCAGCTATAAGCCTATCAGCTACAGATTCTACCACAAATACTTCTTTTTCAGCTATGCATAACACATTATTATCATAGCTTTCGCCGTCTATTATATCCTTGGCCGCTTTGGCTATGTCGGCCGTTTCATCTACCACTACAGGCGGATTACCCGGTCCTCCTGTTATGGCCTTTTTACCGCTTTTTAACGCCGCTCTTATAACGCCTTCCCCACCGGCCGCCGCCACCATCTTTACATAAGGATTGAGCGTATACCTTGTTGGAGGTTTCCATATCCGCTTTATCTACAGCCACCATGAGATATTTAGGCCCACCGGCTTTGATTATAGCCTTATTGAGCAGCTTCATGGCTTCCAAGGTAGCAGCTTGGGCTTTGGGATGAGGGCATATAAATATAGCGTTACCAGCCGCCAACATGGCTATGGCATGGTTTATGACAATAGCAGTCGGATGCGTGGAGGGCATGAGCGATGCTATGACGCCCATAGGCCCATACTCTATTATGACAGAACCAGCATCCCCGCTTAAAAATTCTTTTTGAAGGTCCTCTATCCCCGGTGTCAACATGGCGGCGTTTCTGTTCTTTACCGTCTTATCTTCAACACGACCATAACCCGTAACCTCATGCGCTATTCCGGCCAGATACTCGGCATTTTCCACACCGGCCGCTCTTATAGCGCTTATAATTTCATCGCGTTTTGGCGGCGAATTCTTTCTGCGCTTTATTGACCACCTCCATAGCCTCGTCGACATCGGTGTATACGCCCCAGTCGTCATTTACTTTTATCGCAGATTGCTGTGCCGATGTAATGGCATGGTCATCGCTCTGAATCTGTTTCAGCACTTGTTCTACTATCGATGCTATTAAGTCTTCATTAAAAGCCATCGTTTATTTTCTCCTCTCTAAAAACCCCATCTTTTATATGCATTTTGAATTATAAAGCGTCACTCGACAGATATGGTATGACATACGGCCCTTCGGGTATAGCCAGAATAGCGGCATCCTCCCCATGCATCTCTAATGCACGCGCTATACCTTCTTCAGGCGATGTTATCTTCGAAGCAAATGTCAGATCAAAGTTATCGAAATCGGACGAATAGAGCATTATATTTACCTTCTTCAATGCCTTTACCAGTTCCTCCACTTCCCATTGATCTACCGTAAAGCTTTCTATATGGGATATGGGCTCTATAAATGCATCGTAATCGTTTATAACCTTAAGTTGCTTTAGCACATCTACGAATGACATGCTGCCCAACCCTTCGCTGCACTCCGACAGCATAACGATAGTGCCGCCATCTTTTATAACATTAAGAGCTCCTATGAACCCCTTGACAGTCTGATAATATGTTTTATCCAAGGGATATCCTGCTGTTGATGTGACAACTATATCAACAGGCCGGCTTACATCGCTTAATATCACACGGCTATACTTATCCGCAAAGGCTACGCCGGCTGCATGAGCCGCCTCAAGTTCTCCGCAGAAGATACCGCTTATCTGCCTATTTTCATCTATAACCACGTTTGCTACGAAATCTACACCTGCTTTTTTTGCTATTTCGGTTGCTTCTATGTGAAATGGATTGCCTTCGACAACACAATTATCAGATTTAGGGTGTTCTAATATGCCAGGCATATGCATGTATTTGACCGTTTCTATAGAGGATATGCCCGGACATATAGACTTTCGGCCTCCAGAGTAGCCAGCCATAAAATGAGGTTCTATAAGACCGGTTATAATCTTTAGATCGCTTTGTACATAATATTTGTTAACGTAAATGGGTATATTGTTTATAGACGTTTGCCCTAAATAGCTCATATCGTCCATCTTCTGCGAATAATGGTTGATGACACGATAATTATCCACAATGTCTTGTCCCAGGAGTTCTATCATTTCATCGCCCAAATTAGGTCTATGTATGCCTGTGGCTATCAGTATAGTTATATCATCCTTCGATATGCCCGCTGTTTCAAGGCAGCGCAGTATAGGCGGCAAGAGCAATTTATTCGGCACCGGTCTTGTAATATCCGATACCACTATGCAGGCTGTGTGCTTGCCCTCAGCCAATTCGTATAACGGCAGGCTTGCTATAGGATTGAAGATCGCTTCTTCAATGGCCTTATCTGCATTATTAACAATCGGCATGGTATGCTTGCGTACAACTCCTACAATATTCTTATCTGGTATATCTACATTTATGCCTGTTTTTCCATATAAGAAATGGGTTTTCATCAGCGCTACATCCTTTACATCTTATATGTTTCATTTTATCAACTAAAGCATATCTAGTCAAGTTTATTTTTGATTTTATCATAATTATGTTGTATTTTTGTTGTATTCGCCGCATAATAAAAAGCCCCCTATGTTCATAGGAGGCTTTTATCGAACTTCAAAACAACGATATCTGCAATATAAATGCCGCGAATACAACCGACACCATAGACAGCAACTTTATCAGTATATTGATCGACGGACCGGATGTATCCTTAAACGGATCACCTACGGTATCTCCGACCACAGCGGCTTTATGGCTGTCAGAGCCTTTGCCGCCATATTCGCCGCTTTCGATATATTTCTTGGCATTATCCCATGCACCGCCCGAATTGGCCATCATGACCGCCAGTATAAATCCGCTGACGGTAGCACCGGCAAGCATACCGGCCACACCGTTTATACCGAGCAAAAATCCTATCAGAAGAGGAGCCGCGATAGCCGTCAAGGCAGGCGCTATCATTTCCTTTTGGGCGTTGCGCGTGCATATATCGACGCACCGCGCGTAATCGGGTTCGGCTTTGCCCTCCATAAGCCCTTTTATCTCTTTAAACTGGCGACGTACTTCCATAACTATGCTTTGCGCCGCTCTGCCGACAGCGCTCATGGTCATGGACGAGAACAAGAACGGCAACATGCCGCCCACAAACAGTCCCACAAGCGTAGGCGGATTGAGTATCGATATATCCAGCTTAAAGTCCAATCCCTGGGTCTGCACTATGCGCGTGATTTCATCGGTAAACGACGCTATCAGGGCCAGAGCCGTCAGAGCGGCCGAGCCTATAGCAAATCCCTTGCCGGTAGCAGCTGTAGTATTGCCGAGCGAATCCAACGCATCGGTACGACGGCGAACCTCTGGATCCTGATGAGACATTTCGGCTATACCGCCGGCATTATCGGCCACCGGACCATAGGCATCGGTAGCAAGCGTTATGCCCAACGTGCTGAGCATACCTACTGCCGCTATAGCCACACCGTACAAGCCCATATTGAAATCCTCCGCACCGCCTGCCAAGAAGTAACTGGCCAATACCGCCGCGCCCACTACTATAACCGGCACAGCCGTGGAACGCATGCCCAGCGACAGGCCCCCTATAATGACAGTGGCCGGACCGGTAGTGGATGTGCCCGCCAAATCACGGGTCGGCTTATATGAATCCGACGTAAAGTATTCTGTAAAGTATCCTATTATGACGCCTGCCAACAGGCCGCTCAATATGGCGAAATAGACGCCTATGTGCTCCATGCCCAGCACCTGCCACACCAAGAAAAACGATATGACAGCTATAAGCGCTGCGCTTATGTAGGTACCCCGACGCAATGCGGCGAGCAATACGCTCTGCTTTGCATCCTCTTTGGCATGAACGAAAAACGTACCTATTATCGATGCTATAACACCGATAGCAGCCATTGTCATAGGTATGGTGACACCGTCGACGCCAAGCCCTGCCGCCACCGCCAGCGCGCTGGTCGATACGATGGAGCCCACATATGATTCGTACAGGTCAGCGCCCATGCCAGCCACATCGCCGACATTATCGCCGACATTATCGGCTATGACGGCCGGATTGCGCGGATCATCTTCGGGAATCCCAGCTTCTACCTTGCCTACAAGGTCAGCGCCGACATCCGCCGCCTTGGTGTATATGCCGCCGCCCACCCTGGCGAATAACGCCATCGAGCTGGCGCCCATGCCAAACGTCAGCATAGCGCTGGTAACATTCTGTATGCGGACAGCCGCATCCAAGTCCCTATAAACCCACGTTAAGAAATAATACCAAAAACTTAAATCTAAAAGGCCAAGGCCTACCACCACCATCCCCATGACGGTACCGGCCGAGAAAGCTACGCGCAAGCCCGCATTGAGGCTATGCTTGGCTGCGTTGGTCGTCCTGGCATTGGCGTTTGTAGCCATCTTCATGCCGAGAAAACCCGACAAGCCCGAGAAAAACCCTCCTGTCAAGAAGGCAAACGGAACGAATATGGTCAAGAAACCGTTAAGGGCCAATATGAGCAACACGACAAACATCACGACAAAAAATATGGCCACACCCGTATACTGCCGCTTAAGATAAGCATTGGCGCCCTCTCTGACAGCCCGCGCTATGCGTTGCATATCCTCAGTGCCTTCGCTATGCTTCATAACCGTATAAGCCATATAAGCCGCAAACAGCAAGGCCAGAACAGAACCGATAGGAGCTAATAACAAGAGATCCACAACAGCACCTCCAAAATATGTATTTTGTCGAGGCTAATGCATCAATGCACTGCCCCATATATTCTAATATCAAACAATAAAATTATCAATAGTCGGTTATAGATACTTTACTGGCGTTTTCATCATAATCTACGGTATATATACGATCGGCCACTTCGCTCAGCACGCGATTATGCGTCACCATTATTACTTGCCTGCCAAACGTCCTGCTTATCTCTTTCAGGAACTCGGATACGTTGTTTATATATTCCTCGCTGACATGCTTAGCAGGCTCATCCAATATCAGCGGGCCCCCGATAGGAGGATTATAGGATTGAAGCATGGCTATGCGTATGGCCAATGATATGATATCCACCACGCCGCCGCCGCGCGATTCCTGCGGCCGCACCTTTATCACGTCGTCCTGGTATCTTGAGATGACATAAAACTCAGCCTCAGGGCGCTTGCGCAGCTCTGAAAGCTCTATTTCAAAGCGTATATCGCTTTGAAATATGAATTGCAGGCAACTGGTAACCAGCCTCTCTATCTGATTCTTAGCCTGCTGCCTCGCGAAGTCTGCGGCATGATCGAGTAAAATTCTGGTCTTTTCCAGTATATCCAATTGCTTTTGCGCCTGCTCCTTTTGCTCTTGGACTTGCTGCCTCATGGCCAGCAGTTGATCGCGCTTCGACTTTTCGCTCATATAGATATCCTGGGCCTGTCTGTATAGTTGTTTTATATCGTCAAGCTGTTGCTTGTTCGCATCCATAGTATGCATTACCTCAATGCTTCAATAAGTCCGGCGGTAAAAGTTCCCGAGCCTGCTTTATCAACATGTCTATTTCATTTATGTTTTTTACCTCCGTCATCTTTTATAAGCTGATACTATATCTTCCACTGTAGAAGCATCTATCTTAGACATACATACGGGACACCGCCCTACCTTCATCAGTATTTCTCCATAGCGCTCGGCTTTATCATTTATTTCTTGCTCAATCTGCGTTATATAGCGCTGTCCCTCCGCTATATGCTTAACCACATCCTTGAGATGAGCGGATAAATCCCGCATTCTGTTCAGCAATGCCATATATCGTTCGGTTTCCGATAGCACAGAGCGGCACTTGTCGACCTGCTGCAATGCATCTTTAAGCATTGCAGCCTTGCTCAATTCAGCATTCGATGTTTCAAGGCGTTTTTTTAATGTTTCCAAGCGCTCTAGATTCACAAGCGCATTTGAGGCCAGATTGAGGCAACGCTGACAATCATCCAACCTCTCAACCTTATCCAAAACCTCTTGTTGTTTTTTTATATCACTATATATGGCCGTTAAAGTCAGGCTTATCTGAGTATATTTATTGAGCAAACGGTTAGATGCCAATGCTTTCTCCACGATGGCCTGTGCTTGAGGTAAATCCTCCACGCTTTTTATTATCGCTTTATCATGTGCAATATTACTCTCGACGACCAGCCATCTTCGGTTTATATTTTTCAACACCGTAAGATTGGCTGTCAATACCTCTACATTATGTATATGCTTCTCCAAAGCCGGTATAACATCGAGCTTGCTTAGAATGGCTTGATTCTGATGCGATTCCATTTCTATGGACTTTAAATTCCGATTTATTTCAGCAAGGCGATCCAAACGCATGGTCAACCGATCTAAGCGGTCTATGCATCGGCTTTCTTGCTCTATGGCTTGCTCTAGTCGCGGAAGATAATCGAATTGCTCTATGGACTGGCTCAGATTATCTATATCGCGATCCCATTGTTTCACCTGCTGAGTTAATCGCGTTATATCGGTGACGGTGCTCTGCATAGCCCGATCTATTATATGCACGCCCACCAGACGGCCAAGAGCCTTGGCTCGCGTAGCGCCTGTTTCGGCCAGCATGAAAGGCCCTTCAAGCTGCTGTCCTATATTTATGCTGACGGCGTTGTTCTCATCCAATACTACTTTGCGTATGCTGTGAGCATTCAATATCTCAGCCGGTATTTCATTGCCGAAACCTTCAAACACCTGTTTCCGGCCATCTTGAGCTATTAAAACATATCGGTTGTATGACGAGGACCGCTCCCTCACTATAGTATAACCGTTAGACATGCTAAGCGTTACCCGACAGAAAGACGCCCCTTGTCTCATAAACTCCATACCGCGCGGCTCATTATATAGCACCCACCTTATAGCCCTTATGATGGCCGTTTTGCCGCTGTCGGAAGGGCCTACAAATATATTAAGCCCTTGGGTTAACTCTAATTCTGTATATTCATGCGATTGAAAGTTTTCTAATATTATCTTTTCAATATAATTAACAGCCATAATTACATCTCCGCATATTGTTCGGCTGCCGCTATACGCCTCAATGCCTCTTCTTTTACTTCATCACTTATATGCTCGTTACCGGCCACTTGTTGTATTATGGCCGATAGATCGAAACGCTTGAATTCACCGGCCGCTCCTATTTCCTGAAAGAATGTGGCCAGTTTCTGTTTCTTCATCTGCTCCTGCTCTATGTAAGCCCTGTCCAATACCTCAGTGCTGGGCTTAGCGCTTTTCAGGCGCTCAATCTTTACCGATATCCCGTCGGCCTTATTCATATCCAAAATTAGTACCGACGGCCATCTATCCATTTCTGCTATACTGCTGGTCATGCGCATAAGGCTACCCGGATTTATAAAATATTTATCGTTTACCCGCTTTATGCCGAATCCGGTATGAAAATGCCCGCTCAGCGTTACATCGGCTTCGGTATCGGCTATATCATCTATAAGGGTATAAGCCGCCCCTTCAAACATCTTCTTTTCCAGCAGCATTCCATGCGCCATATGGATGGCAAAATCAACGTCGGTCGGCTTTGACACGGTATAATACTGTTTACACCGATCTTTATAATCTATATCATACGTATAAGGTTGTCCTGTCAGCTGTATGCGCACCGAGTCATCCTCTAATATGACAGGATTTGATGGTTCTATTAGCTTTATAATATTTACGCCGTCCAATAATCCTACCATGGTACGCCCTATAGTGGCCGGGTTATGACCATATATATCGTGATTACCTGCCACCCCGTATATAGGTTTGTCAAATTTCTGAAATATGGCAGCAAATTCCCTGACTATGGAAGGCGAAATATCCGGACGGTCAAAAAAATCCCCGCCGTGGAGCACTACATCCACGTGCTGCTCATGCACGATATCGTTTATCTCATTTAATTTGTTCTTTAACGTCTCATATACATCGTCGAGTCTGCCTCTCGGAGCAGTACCGCGTATATGTGTGTCGGTCAAAAAGAGAAATCTCATCTATCGTCCTCTGTATCTTCAACAAAAAAATTTTTTACTGTAGCATATGCCATCGATCTATTAAAACCGCGGCGAATCAAAAAGGCCATGGCTTTGGGCATAGCCTCTTTATCATGTTTATCAAAGCGTTTTTCTATAAGCTCACTAGCTATGCTGCGCTCATCGACCTGGGCCTCACGCCACGCTTGATCTATAATATCCCTGTCTACGCCCTTAGCATAAAGCTCGGCGCATATAGCCGCATAACCCTTCGGGTTAAATCTCATGCGTTCTCTTATCCACATGCCGGCAAATGACAAGTCATTTATATAGCCCATATCCTGATATTTATTTATAAGATCGGATATATCCTTATCCGCGCAGCCTTTATTGCTAAGATATTGCTCTATTTCATGACGGCTGCGCTGTCTATAGGATAAAAACTTGAGTAGAAGCACTTCAGCGCTCGGCGGTTGAGAAGGTTCGTGCATATCAGCAATAATTATTCGGCCGGCTCTTCGGCTTCATCGACAGCCGATATAAGCTTTATCTTGCCCAATTTATATTGTTCCCTTATTTTCTCTTCTATATCGCGGCATATCTCCGGATTATCTTTAAGAAACTGCTTGGCATTCTCTTTGCCCTGTCCTATCCTATTGTCGTTGTATGAATACCACGACCCACTTTTTACTATAATGTCCTGGTCTACGGCCAAATCCAGTATATCGCTCTCGCGCGATATGCCTTCGCCGTATATTATATCGAATTCGGCCTGCTTAAACGGCGGCGCAACTTTATTTTTAACCACCTTTACCCTGGTATGAGTACCTGTTACATCGGCACCGCTCTTAATAGTATCGGCCTTGCGTACATCCAGGCGTACTGACGCATAGAACTTGAGCGCCCTTCCCCCTGGCGTGGTTTCCGGATTACCGTACATAACACCTACTTTTTCACGCAATTGGTTTATAAATATGACTACCGATTTAGACTTGCTTATAGCGCCGGTTAGTTTGCGGAGAGCCTGAGACATAAGCCTGGCCTGCAAGCCGACATGGGCGTCCCCCATCTCCCCGTCTATCTCGGCCTGTGGCACCAATGCCGCTACCGAATCGATAACAACCACATCCACGGCACC
The DNA here is from genome assembly GCF_020054945.1 of Mahella sp. Classification (GTDB taxonomy): domain Bacteria; phylum Bacillota; class Clostridia; order Mahellales; family Mahellaceae; genus Mahella. Next base: position 8,161 of record NZ_JAIHAU010000049.1, on the reverse strand, counting down.
GCTTCTAACCAATGCCTCGGCTATTTCAAGGGCTTGCTCACCGGTATCCGGCTGCGATACCAAAAGATCATCTATATTTACGCCTAATCGCTTCGCATAGGCCGGATCCAGCGCATGCTCAGCGTCTATAAAGGCCGCCGTTCCGCCGATTTTTTGCGCTTGAGCTACTATATGCAATGCTACGGTGGTCTTTCCGGACGACTCCGGCCCAAATATTTCTACCACGCGACCTCTTGGTACGCCGCCAACACCCAATGCTATATCGAGACTAAGCGAACCGGTAGGTATCACTTCAACATTAAGCCGAGCGGTATCATCACCTAACTTCATGATAGAACCTTTGCCGAACCGCTTCTCTATCTGGCTCAATGCTGTTTCCAGCGCATGTTCTTTTTCCATCATCAGTTTATCAATCCTTTCGAGCAGTCAATATACCGAACATCTGTTCACCTTTTTATTATACCCCTTAGTTCTTCCAGCGTCAATCGTTATTTTTGAGCAAATGTAAGCGCAACAGGTTCAGTGCCGTAAGCGCAGCTGTTTCTTTTATGCGCCTGCGATTGCCGCCAAATACATGTTTGCTGCTATACGCCCCATAACTATCCGCTATAGCCATATATACCAGACCGACCGGTTTGGACGGCGTACCGCCATCAGGACCGGCTATACCTGTAACGGCTAACGCTATATCAGCATGGCTGTGAGCCAATGCCCCTAATGCCATCTCCTCGGCAGTCTGCGGGCTTACTGCTCCAAAACGATTCAATGTGTCGTTCGATACGCCCAATAATTCCATTTTCGCTTCATTGCTATAGGTAACCAAGCCTCTGTCAAACGCTGTGGATATACCAGGTATATCCGTCAATTTATCGGATATAAGCCCACCCGTACAAGATTCAGCCAACGCAAGCTTAAGCTCACGTTCTATAAGCATACGGCCTACCACTTTGCTCAGCGTATCATCATCCACACCATATACAGCATCACCCAAACGCTGTTTTATCTGCCGCTCGACGGGACTTATCAGCGCATAAGCATCCTCGCCTTTACGCACCCGTGCGGTAATACGCAATGTAACATCTCCATGACCGACCAAAGGGGCTATCGTAGGATTGTCCTGTTCATCCAGCAAATCCTCCACCATCTCTTCCACTTTTGACTCACCTATACCGAATATACGGAGCACCCTAGACACGATGGCATAATCCGAGAATTTCTGTAAAAATGGTACTGCAGTTTCTTCAAACATGGGTTGAAGTTCCATAGGTGGCCCAGGCAATATTACAAATATACCTTTCTCATGCTCTATTATTACGCCGGGCGCCGTACCGTTGGGATTGGGTATCGGTATGCTTCCTTTGGGCAGTAAAGCCTGTTTTATATTATTATCGCTTACTTGTCGACCAGTACGGTTAAAATATTCCTTAATATATTGCAAGCTAGGCTCATGCATTTGGAGCTCAAGACCCAGAAATTCGGCCACTGTTTCTTTGGTAAGATCATCGACCGTCGGACCAAGCCCACCGGTAGTAATAATGAGATCAGCCCTCTTTACAGCCACGTCCAGGGCATTCAGCAAACGTTGCCTGTTATCTCCCACGACCGTATGATAGTATACGTTTATCCCTAACTCGGATAATCTCTGTGATATATACTGGGCATCGGTATTGGCAATCTGGCCTAAAAGCAACTCGGTGCCCACGCTTATAATTTCACAATCCATCTAATTCTGCCTCCTGTTTAACCTTTAACCTTAATCAGTATAGTCGCTACGGCTGTGAAGCTGGACCACTACGCAATCAAAGATTGCTGTGGTCCTACGCTTCAAAAGCCCGCTCAGCATATATGTCAAGCCTTACATCACTCAATGATGGCGTACTTACAATTCATTTCGCTTGAGCAAACTAACGCCGGCAATTCGCGTCCATGCTCAATGCCGACTGGTCGGGCGTCCATGCCCGACCTACGCTTGCTCTACGCTGCATTCATTGAGTACGCTTACGCAATATTTCAAGGCGTCCTCCGGCTTTATATCATTTACATCGCTTTGCAGTACAATATAAAAAGGACCGCTTAAGCGATCCTTAAAAATTTATCGTTATACTTATTGGCATCCTCCCTGTTATACATAGCGCCTGCTATATCCGCCCCGTTGTTTGGCCTCTTGATTCTGCTTCAAATCATTCAACCTTTCTTCGCTATCTTTTAAGAATTGGGCCAGCCTATCCTCAAAGGACAACGCCTGCTCTTTAGTTTGGTTATTTACTGATACATCCTCCGCCTGTTTGGCTTTTTTAATCGATAAACGGATCTTACCGTCATCGCCTATCGACAATACCTTTACCCTCACCCTATCGTTTTGTTTTAATTGATCCTTTATATCGGCAACGTAAAAATCCGCTATTTCAGATATATGGACCAAACCCGTACTGCCATCGGGCAATTTAATAAAGGCTCCAAACTTGGTTATCCCAGACACTGTACCATCAACTATATTCCCCACTTGTAAGGCCATAAAATGAGATTATCCTCCTTTTTTTATTTAACATATGTGCTTCATGCGCAATAATATAAAAATAACCTGCTCTATAATGGGGCATCGTCTTGCATCGACCTAAGGAACTTATTTGCCCAATTCAGAATCATCTAAGTATCTCACTTCTCCATCTTTAACCATGCCAAGCTGCTCCCGCGCTACTTTTTCAACATACTCGTCGGTATTGGATAGATCGATTTGACGTTCTAATCGTTGGTTTTCTTCCTTCAGCTTTGCTATCTGCTCAGAGATCTGCTGCTTTTGCGAACGTACGTAATTAAACTGCATTTGTTGATTTATCAACATTGCAGACACATACCCTATAAGCAAAAGCAACAAGCCTATGCGCAAAAACTTCTTTCGCTTTCTCATTTTTCTCTCCAGCTTGTCTAATGTTTATATATTAATATATTCGCCATAAATCTCAAAAATCCTTCTATTATTTAAAATTTTTATGCCTACTGTGAACAAATTTATAAGGCAACAGTAACAAATTAGTTAATATTCTGGATATAGTTGCTATTACTTCTATTATTTTGATAAATAACGCGATAAAATATCGGCTTACAACGAGAAGATAACACATCCAGCCGGCTCCAAAAGCAAGAAACAGATAAAATCGTATTTCTGCATAATTAATTCTAAAAAGTACGCAGAAAAAAAACAATGCGGTTAACAACCAAAACAGCATATCCAGTACCCCTATTATTACCTTGGACGGTCTGCATTTCCATCGGAATACTCTATACAGGTCATACACAATACCTACTAGGAAACCGCATATGATCATAACACCGAAAACATATGTCTGTTCTATATTCACTTGAACATCTTACCTAAAAATCCGGATGTTTTACCGTGACTATCTATTTTATCCGTGTAATTGAGTTCCTCTATGTAACCTTCCACCATCAGCTCACCATCGTCCAAGCTCAGTTTATTAATATGAAGGCTGGTTCCTTTTACTATTATATAACCAACGCTGGTGGAAACGCTTATGATTTCCTCGTTAAAGCTTTCCACATCATTTACTCCAGTAATAGTCAGCCTCTCTCTGTTTTGCATTACAACGGTATGAGGCATATCTTTAACGATCTTTTTAGGCTCTGATTCTTTAGCGGGCAAATTACTCCTCTCCCTTCATAGCCAATTTATATTATCGATAAATGATATGCCTGTACCAGAATATTTAGAACTATCGCGCGTCCTAATCCCACATCTTGACGATGTCTATCCCCTTATAATAATAGTTTATTATTTCTGAGGCAGTCCGACCATCTTCAGCCATTTTATATGCGCCCCACTGGGACATACCCACTCCATGGCCATACCCTTTACCTTTTATGGTCAACTGCCCATTTTTATATACCAACGATGTGAGCAGAGTAGACCGCATCTTTGTACTACCCAGCATTAGACGCAGCTCGGGCGCCGATACAACGGTATCATCAAATTTTATAGCCGTAGCCCTGCCTGACGGCCCTCTGGCAACTACTTCCGCGGTATCAAAATCATTTATGTTTACATTCAAGCTATGCAGAGCTCTCAGCACCTCATTTTCAGAAAATGTAGCTTCCCATGCTTTATTATCGGCAGGCGCTTTATCCGACTCCTGCGACCTTACTACCTGTATATACGGCGGCTCCTCCTCTTTATAGTTAAGCCCCTCTTTGGCCGTAGCGGTCATGCCGCCGGAATGCGCATGAAACCATGTATTGGCGAAATGCCCATCGTATACGATGACCTGACCGCGCGTGCTTCTGACAGCTTCTTTTACGCGATCATTTACAGCAGAAGGATTCCACGCCTGAGCTTCTTCTATATCCGTGGATACATCGGCGTTTCCATACCTTGAACCGCCCTTTTCAACGATAAAATTCAAGACGAAGCTGCGTGCTATAATGGCTTGAGCTGCTAACGCTTGTACCGGCCAATCATTTTTCATCTCGCCTGCTACAACCGCCGCTATATAATCTTCAAACCCCATCTCGTCAACTATACCCTTATCTTTATCATAAACCTTTAAAATCGGCTCTGCATTGCTCCCCGTGCTTATTTTAGTCGGTATGGCAGGCTTATCGGGCTGCTTCGGCTGCGCAAGAGGTTCGGGTCTGGTGCGGGCACATGATGTAAGAACCAGTAATACGACTACTATTATAGCAAAATTGCGTTTTCTGAACATACTATAATCCTCCTCATGATATATACGATCATAGTATCTCAATAAACGCAATCTATTAAACACAAATTATAGAACGCTATATAACTTTATATAGCTCCGAAATCTGCTCTTTGGACGGCGATTCTACCACCTGCAATATTTGATATCGCATGACTCTGTCGCCAAACTGTATTTCCAGCATATCTCCGGCCTTGACCTCAGCAGAAGCCTTAGCCACACGACCGTTTATTTTGACCCTTCCTTGATCACATGCCTGATTAGCAATAGTACGCCTTTTTATAATGCGTGAAACTTTTAAGAACTTGTCCAAACGCATCAACATTTCCCCTCTGAATAAAAGTAAAGCTGCGAACTACTCGCAGCTTTCGGTACGTTAACCCTTGACGGCATCTTTTAAAGCCTTTCCCGCTTTAAATACCGGGGCTTTGGATGCTGGTATCATTATTTCCTTTTGTGTTTGAGGATCACGGCCCTTTCGAGCACTGCGAGGACTTACTCTAAATGTTCCAAACCCTACCAGTTGCACTGTATCGCCATTAGCCAATGCCTCGGTAACCACATCCACAAAAGCATTTAATGCTTTTTCAGCATCCTTTTTGGTCATCTCACCTTTTTCTGCCATCTTTGTTATCAGTTCTGCTTTATTCAATGGATTTTTCCTCCTTTGTTTAGTTAATCTTGCTTTTACCATTATTTTTGCAGATTTTGAGCCAAAAATCAATACTTTTATTAAATTTTACAATTTAGCCTGCTCCCAAAGCGCGTCCATCTCCTTCAGCGACATGTCCTCCAACTTTTTGCCGGCTTCTCTAGCACTATTCTCAATATACTCAAACCGCCTTATAAATTTCTCCGTAGCTTCATTAAGCGCTAACTCGGGCTGTATATCCAAAAAGCGGGCTACATTTACTATGGCGAACAGCAGATCACCGAGTTCTTCTACTATTTTACCATAATTTTCACTCAAATATACATCCTTAAATTCTTGGAGTTCTTCGTCCACTTTACTGACGGCATCTTTTACATCGTCCCAATCGAAGCCTACCGCCGCAGCCTTCTTTTGAACTTTATAGCTCCTCATGAGCGCCGGCAAGATAGATGGTATAGCTTTCATCCTTTCTGTATGAGTATCAAAACCCTTTTCGTCGGACTTAATCCTTTCCCAATTATCCAGTACCTGCGCCACCGTATCGGCGGTGTCGTCGCCAAATATATGCGTATGCCTGCTTATCATCTTGCGGCATACATTATCTATCACATCCCGGATGGTAAATCTGTTTTGCTCGGCAGCTATTTGAGCGTGGAATACCACCTGAAGGAGCACATCGCCAAGCTCTTCCTTCAATTCATCATCATCTTTATGGTTTATAGCGTCCACTACCTCATAGCTTTCTTCTAACATATACTGGCGAAGGCTTTCATGGGTCTGTTCTTTATCCCACGGGCAACCTCCCTCGCCGCGTAATTTAGCCATAATATCCAATAAATCCTCAAAATTAAAATGTTGCTCTTTGCCGCTCATCGTAACATCCCCATTCTATAAAGTTTATCAGCCATCCCTTTTAAACGATCTATCTGACGGAGATCATTATAAGTCACCGCTCCTATAGCCATAAGCATCAAACCGTATACTATTATACCTGCCAGAATGGCCAGCAGAGTAGCCATACTATTGCTGTCCAAAAATACATATAACCATTTATATAGCACCCATACTGCTGCTATCATGACACCGGCGGATATAGCAGGTTTCATTAAATGTGATGCCGCATTGAATTTTATATGCGTATACCGCGCAACCGCCAACAGATCCAAGACAGCCGCCAAGGCATAACAGGCTATGGTGCCAAAAGCAGCACCCCTTATATTGAGCACCGGTATACCCACTAATACATAATTCATCACTATTTTAAGCAGTGCTCCCCACAAAAGATTTATAACCGGTATACCCACCTTGCCCACTCCTTGAAGTATACCAGCCGATGTCTGCACCAATGTAAGAAATATTATAGAGAACGCCAATATCTCAAGTATCTGACTGCTTATGGCCAACTGTTCCGCTGTCAATGTTTGATATAGCAGTTGTAATATAGGCTGAGCTAATACCGCCATACCAAGCGCTGAAGGCAGGCCTAGAAGTATAGTTAATCGTATAGCAATATTAGCTTTTTCCTGCAAACCATTTATATCCTTTAATATAGCGGCTTCTGATATCGCCGGTACCAGGCTTGCCGATAGTGCTACGGTTATGACTTGAGGAAAATTGACCAAAGTATTGGCATAGCCTGTCAGATAGCCATATAGCTCGGTGCTTTGCTGTGTCGATAACCCCAATCCGGCAAGTCGTCTGGGTATTATCATAAGATCAGTAATATTGACCAATGGTATAACCAATCCTCCTATGGTTATAGGAATCGCTATTTTTAATAATTCTTGTAATATCGATCCCTTGCTTTCACGATATCGCCTGTTAAAGTCTCGCTGTACAGCTAGTCTTATATCACGGCGCTTGAGATTGTAGGTTATCACAAGCATTGCGAAGGCCAGCACCTCGCTTATAGTCACGCCCAGTACAGCGCCCATAGCTCCATACTGCACGCCTTTGGGCATCCAGAGGCTGGCTAACCACAATCCGAATATCAGTTTACCCAATTGTTCGATTATCTGGGACAACGCGGTGGGTATCATCTGCTGCATTCCTTGAAAATAGCCTCTGTAAGCCGATATCATCGAAACAAAAAATAATGATGGTGCTATGGCCAAAAACGCGTACAGCGACTTTTGATTCTTAAGGTACAAGGCCAGCAAAGGTGTAGCCAGCAGCAATAATACAGTCGTAATAATACCTAAGATAAGCAACAGCTTGAATGATATCATAAAAACCCGATGAGCGTCTCTTCGGTGCCCTAAAGCGATGCGTTCGGCCACCATTTTGGATATGGCGGTAGGTATGCCGGCTACCGATATATAAAGCAACGTAGTATATATCGGATAAGCCATCTGATATAAGCCCATGCCTTCAGGCCCTATTATGTAGGCCAGCGGAATTCTATAAAATGCCCCTATTATCTTGACTAAAAGGCCGGCCAAACCCAATATGGCAGCACCTTTTAAGAATGTTTGTCTGCTCATACACCGCTCCATCTAATTATACGTCTCTTTAATCTATTTAATTTTACGATAAGATAAGCTTTTTTGCAACACCGATTGCCATATAACTTCAATTCGTGCTATATGGCTGAAACGAGTGGCATAAAGGATGCAAATGATATAAAGCCGGAGAACGCCTTGAAATATTGCGTTAGCTTGCTCAAGCGAAACGAATTGTAAGTACGCCATCATTAAGTGATGTAAGGCTTGACATATATGCTGAGCGGGCTTTTGAAGCGTAGGACCACAGCAATCTTTGATTGCGTAGTGGTCCAGCTTCACAGCCGTAGCGA
>NZ_JAIHAU010000048.1 GCF_020054945.1 Mahella sp. | reverse complement strand
AGCTTCACAGCCGTAGCGAGGTATATATGTCAAGCCTATAGCGGGCGTAGGATTTATATCTTTGCAGGCGCTGAATTTGCCACATTACGAATTGCAGTTATAAAAATATTTATAAAAAATGCTCTTTCCCATTATGAAAAAGAGCATCTGTATGATTTCATTTTATTAATTCGCCGCTGAGTATCAGATTTACCATCCTTACAGCTAATGGTATCTTCTTGCTGTACGCCGGTATGCCCAAAATCTTTCCCTTGGTATTGTAGCCGGCATTCTCCAATACCTCGTTTCCTTCCACCGATATACCGTAAACCCTGGGCTCCAGTTTTGTTCCGTCCTCTTGTTCGATAGAAGCTTTATATGCTTTTGACGGATCAACCTTTATAGCGCCATCTGTTATATATGGCTCCAGGTCTAAAAATAGGCCCTGTTTGGCAAATACATCGAATGTTGTCTGGGAAAATATATAGACATCGCCCTGCTGAGCAGCCACTGTGACCATCAGCTTCTGCTGCAAGGCCATATCGGCCTGGTCTTTAGGCATTTCATCAGCCTCTACCAAAAGCGGTATATCATAAAAAGATATCTGCTGCAGCTCAGGGAAATGAACTAATGCCTTGTTCCCCAGCTCTTCCAGTTTCTCAGGCTCCTCTATATAATCGTTTACCAGATAAACCTCCATGAGCTTTTCGTCGGGAACCCGAGTTGCTATGGTATAGGCAAAATTCCATATCAGCAGCACACCTATTATGCCTACGGCGTATTTCCACCAATCATAAGACAAATGGTTTCTTATGATTGTCTTAGTAATCTTATCCATTTATATCGCCCCTTATTGGCTAATCTTAGGCCGCATGGTTGGAAACAGTATGACGTCGCGTATGGAATACGAATCGGTAAGCAACATAATCAGCCTGTCCACTCCTATGCCGAGGCCACCCGTAGGCGGCATACCATATTCCATAGCCATGACAAAATCTTCATCCATCATATGAGCCTCTTCATCGCCCGCCGCTCTTTGCCTGGCCTGCATGATAAATCTCTGGCGCTGATCCAGCGGATCATTCAATTCGCTAAAAGCGTTGGCCATCTCGCGTCCGGTTATAAACAACTCAAAGCGCTCGGTCATCATAGGATCATAATCGGTACGTTTAGCCAACGGTGATACTTCGATAGGATAATCTAATATAAAAGTCGGCTGCACCAGATGCTCCTCCACAAAGGTCTCGAATACGGCGTTTATGACATTACCACGTGTATCGGAATCCTTTATTTCTACCCCAAGGCGGCGTGCTACGGCACGTGCCTGATCATCAGATGCAACGGTTTGGAAATCCTCTCCGGTAAATTCCTTTATGGCATCTACCATACGCATCCTTCTCCACGGGGGGGTTAAATCTATCTCCTGTCCCTGATATGTTATCTTCAAGGTACCCAATACCTCCTGAGCTATATACGTTATAAGCTGCTCGGTAAGGTCCATCATATCATGGTAGTCACAATACGCCTCATACAATTCCACAGTAGTAAACTCAGGATTATGCTTTATATCCATGCCTTCATTCCTGAAGATTCTGCCTATCTCGTATACCTTTCCAAAGCCGCCTATGATCAACCTTTTGAGATGAAGCTCTGTAGCTATGCGAAGGTACATATCTATATCCAATGCATTGTGGTGTGTGATAAACGGCCTTGCGGCAGCGCCGCCGGCCGTGGTCTGCAATACCGGCGTTTCTACTTCCAGATAACCCCTTGCATCTAAAAAGTTTCTCATAGCTTTTATTATGCGGCTTCGGGTTACAAAGGTTTCTTTAACCTTATCGTTCATTATAAGATCCAGATATCGCTGCCTGTAGCGCAGATCCGTATCCTGTAAACCATGCCATTTCTCGGGGAGCGGTCTCAACGACTTGGCCAATAATTCGAAGGTTTTCACCTTTACCGATATCTCTCCGCTATGTGTCTTAAAAACGGTACCGATTATGCCCAATATATCGCCTATATCAAGGTCTTTGAACAATTCATAGGCCTCCGGCCCTACCTCATCCATCTTGACATATATCTGGATTTTTCCCGACTCATCCATAATATCGCAAAAAGCCGCCTTGCCGTGGCCCCTTTTAGCCATGAGACGCCCAGCTATAGATACTTCGCAGGCATCCAAGCTTTCAAATTGTTCTTTTATCTCTTTGGAACCATGCGTTATCTGGTATTTCTTACGAAAAAATGGATTAAGCCCTTTTGCCGTAAGGGCTTCTAATTTGTTTTTTCTGATAGCTATAAGCTCATTGTCCTCTTGATATTGTATTATATCATCTCTTTCCATTTAAACCTTGACGCTGCGTTGCGCCTTTCTCCCTTCAGTTTATTTTTTTATATCTATTATGCTGTACCTTATAATACCATCCGGTACCGTTATTTCCACAATATCGCCTTTGTTTCTGCCCAACAAGGCCTTACCCACAGGCGATTCATTGGAAATCTTATGCTTAAACGGATCAGCTTCAGCTGATCCCACTATGACATACTCCTCATCGTCTCCCATTTCTATATCCCGCAGCACCACGGTTGACCCTATAGTCACTTTATCCGTAGTTATTTCGTCTGCATCGATAACCTTGGCATTGCGGAGCATGTTCTCCAATGTGACTATACGGCCTTCCACAAAGGCCTGTTCATTCTTTGCCTCATCATATTCGGCATTTTCAGACAAATCGCCAAATGCTAAAGCCTGTTTTATTTTAGCGGCGATCTCGCGTCTTTTAACGGTCTTAAGATACTCTAACTCTTTTTCGAGTTTTTCTATACCTTCCACGGTTAAAAGCGTTTCTTTGTTGATCATCATCATCTCTCCCACTTTTATTGTAATAATTGGGTGTTACTATTATACATAGTCATCATTATATGCGTTAATTCCTCAAATATTCGGTTTAGCTTTAAACTATGCCTTACCCAATATTATCGACAAACGCTGAGTGCAAATTTTAGATTTTATTCTAACACCTTTCGCTGAATATTTCAAGCTTTAAAAAGTTTCTTTCTTATCTGATTATATGAAAGAGCACTGTCTTCGATTATAAAGCCGGCCAATTTCATCTCATTGCTGTTTATAGTGTTTATTATAGCTTTCAACGCCTCAACATTATAGCCGTCATAGACATCTATTAACCAACCTTGCATCCATCCTATAAGCTCTATCATATACAACGATTCTAAAGGTGATAGCGGTGCTGATGTATAAAAGAACGAATGGGGATCTATATACCCGCTCTCTATTACTATAGTGCTTTCATCGAATATAATCCTCTGTCCGGGATAGCACAGCACTATATCGGCGTTTATCCGGTAACCGGCAGTCATCTCAGTATCTGCAGATATTACGATGTTATAACGGCGCCCGCATATATCGCTGTATAAATATACGCCGGCAGCCAAGCCAAAATCGGTTAATAGCCCTCGCGACAATTCTTTTAATCTTTCTCCGTCGCTACCGGCCAAAACCAGATAATTGACCTTATCGCCCAGATACCGGGCTATCATCTCTCCGGGCGCTCGATCGGCACCTAATACCACCACCTCCTGTTGCGCCCACGAAGACGCTTTGATAGCCAGTATGGATGATATAGCGCATAAACCTGCGGCCCATCGCAACAAACCCTCCCGGTATATTATATTTATACCCTCCAGATCCGGAAAATCAAGAGATGTACACGCCACGCGGGCGACAGCGGGATTATACCTCCTAATAAGCTTTACGCATCGTTTCACAGCGTTTTTGCCCACTTTTTCCGGCAAAAGCGGCAAGGACACGATCTGCCCTATAACATGCTGCCGGTCTGGTTGTTCGACATCATATCGTTTTATAAGGATGTATCTGATATAAGCGGCAGTTTTTTTAATGAGGTTATGCGCAGCCGTTATAGCAGTATAATCCTTAGACATCATCAAAAATATAAAGCGATCGTCTATCATAGATTCTCTACCCTTGGCTCAAAACCTATATCGTCTAATAATTTCAAATAATCCTGCTTGGTCAATTGCTCGGGCCTTTTGCCGGATGCCGCTACCAGTATCGCTTCTATAACATTGGTACCAAAAGACCGTCCTTGAAGATCCGGCGTAGATGTTACCAACATCTTGACACCCCTTTCCCGCAGCAATTCCACATCCTTTGACGTAACTGTATTGGTGATGATTATCTTGCCGGACAGGTTATCGGGCATGTATTTGCGTATATAAATAAAATCGCCGGCTATTATATCGGCCTGCTGATAAAATCCCTCATGTTTAGGCGTAATTTGGTCTTGATTACCTCCCACGGGATAAAGCCAGCTAAACGGCAATTGACATAAGACAGGCATAAGCACTACCGCCGCCGCTCGCAAAAGCTTAAGTGAAGTTATCGGTATAGGTATGCCTAAGCTAAATATCAGGTCTCCCATAACGAGCTGGGCCCCCAGTTCATCGAAGGCCTCAGCCATACCGAAGCGGTCTATCGCCGATACCAGCAGCACCTTTTTATTTTTAATCTTTACACCGCATTGTTGGTCTACAAAATAGACCACACGGCGTTCCAAAACATTCTTCAATTCCGAGCCGTCTACTATAGGTGTCTTTACGGCAGCGCGCACCAGCGGCTTTGAGGATCGTATCATGTATTTTGCATTTTCGCTACCATGCAGATATATATCTATGCCGCCCATACCGAAGGCATCCACCTTGCCATCCAGCTCCTTTATAATCTCCACAGCCCTCTCTATGCTGCCATTTGTACCTATGCGTTCTACAAGAAAATGTTGTCCCAATACATCCAACTCGACTTTATGGTCTCTGGACGACGAACCCAAGCTTACACTGACAACCCTCTTCACATTATCATGCCTCCATATCTCCATCAAGCCTTTTTATCCTTAACGGATTCAATAACGCTGTCGAGCAAGGCGGGATCTACGTATACGTCCTGAGTCAACGGCGAATGGCCTATATTTATGGTTATAATCTCCTTATCAAGCAGTGCTGCCAGCATCTTGCTGCGCATATCGGAAGCTATAACTATAACCACATCATAAGAGCGACCTTTAGCCAACATAGCCATAAGCTCGTTTATCAACTCTGCGCCGTTCTTGCTGGCGGCAAATTCCCTTCGCTCCTGCTCGGTCATGATGACATAAAAGTCTATGCCGTGCTTTTCCAATACCGATATGACCTCATCCTTGTTTTTTATAGGAAAACCCGCCACTGCTATATCTTTCCCTTTGTGCACTTCACCTATCCCTTCCAGACGAGAGATAAATGTACGATCTACATTGAGTTTATCAGCCACCTCTTGCTGAGATAAGCCCGATGAGCGCGCTTCCAAGATTTTATCGATTTTGTTATATATTTTTTCCAGGTTTATTACCTTTTCGCCTATATGTATAAGGTTCATCTGACACCCTCCACATATTCAAGGTAATCCATAAGCAATTTCTTTACATCATCGCTGTTATCCAGACGATTGAGCCTGTCGCGCACCAGCGATGCATCACGCAACCCCTTTATATACCATGCTATATGCTTGCGCATTTGTCTCACCGCCAAATATTCGCCCTTCAATGCGATTTCCATGTCGAGGTGCTCTATAGCCTTATTTATTCTATCCTCCGCTGTAGGTAAAGGCAAAAGCTCGCCTGTTCTAATGTAGTGAGTCGTCCTCTTGAATATCCACGGATCGCCACAGGCAGCACGCCCTATCATTACGCCGTCGCAACCCGTATATTCCAGCATTCGCCGAGCATCTTGAGGAAACCTCACATCTCCATTTCCTATAACCGGAATGGATACGCTCTGTTTCACTGCTCCTATGATATCCCAATCCGCTATGCCGGTATAGAACTGCTCGCGTGTTCTGCCATGCACCGCTATAGCACTTATACCGGCATGCTCAGCGGCTATAGCCAATTCTACTGCATTCACATGTTGCTCATCCCATCCCTTACGAATTTTCACCGTCACAGGCTGCGGCACAGCGTTTACCACGGCTTTCATGATAGAGAAAGCTAACGGTACATCTCGCATTAACGCACATCCTTCACTTTTATTAACTACTTTAGCAACCGGGCAACCCATATTTATATCTATGATGTCTGGTGAAACATTATGGCATATGATTTTAGCCGCCTCAGCCATCACGTCCGGCTCATGACCGAACAACTGAACGGCCGCCGGTTTCTCTTCGGGACTTACGCGCCATATATCATCCTTGCTGTTATACAACACACCCTTCGCGCTTACCATCTCGGTGGCTACCAAACCACACCCTTCGCGATGACACAGTATCCGAAAAGCCATATCCGTTACCCCGGCCATAGGCGCCAACAACACATTATTGGTTAAATTAACATTTCCTATAGTCAATAGATTCACTTGGCGACACCGTCTATCTTCCACAGACCATCCGTATATATTACGCGCAATCGTTTTAGAGCGTTATCCCATTCCGGAATAATCTGCTTAACATCATTGCCCTCATCATCCTGGCGAGGCATCGGCACTATATCGGTAATTGTATCTTCCACCGTCATATATACCTCTTTCGCCCATGGCGCAGGTATGCCGATATGAACCTTAGTGCTGTGTTCATAAGAGATTATATCGAATGATTGATAACGTTCCTTAAGTTGATAAAATTCATTGTTCAAATAATTGGGGGTAAAGTATTTTTGTAACTGTTCGATGGGCAGGTCATCTAAAACAGCCTGTGCTTGTTTATCCATGGCTTCATTAATTGTTATATATATATTGGAAAGATTGTAAGCCGTGATTCCGCTAAACAGCAAAAGCATAGCTATCAACGCTATAAGTATTACACGGGTAAGAGTATATACGGCTAATCTCTCCAATATTTTAAGCATTACTGCACCTCCATTATAATCTACTGTCATTTTACCTTTATGAGTTTAGGATTATCTATAATTCCCGGTATCCGGCCGCGTTTGGCTATAGGCTTGCCGTTTACCTCTTTTATATCCATGGTCATATCTATAGGCTGAGCACCGGATATGTAACTGCCCACCCCAAAAGAGTCTACGCCGGCTTGAGCCAATTGACGTATTTTTTCCGGATAAAGACCGCCTGATACTATTATTTTCACGTCGTGGAAACCGGCTTTGCACAATCTGGCTTTTACTTCTTCCACCAATGCCGGCGTCACGCCACCCCTTTCACTCGGTGTATCCAATCGTATTCCGTACAATTTATCGCCCAAAAATTCAGCCACTCTGACAGCCTCTTCCGCCTCATCTTTAAATGTATCTATTAATATAATACGCGGATCAGATACCGGCATGGATTCATCGTAGGCTTTGGCCACCGCCACAGTATCCCCTGCTATCAGAAAAGCCGCATGAGGCACAGTTCCTGATGGTTCCTTCCCATATAATTTAGCCCCCAATATACAACTGGCATTGTCAGCACCACCTACCAGGGCTGCCCTTTCCATCACAGGAGCCACCGCCGGATGGACATGCCTTGCTCCAAAGCACAGCAATTGTTTACCGCCGCAAGCCTCTTTGCACTCCCTGGCAGCCGTCGCCCACGCGCTGGAACTGGCCAAACAGCCTAACATAACGGTCTCGAACTTGCCGAATTCATCATAGCCGCCTTTAATACGCATTATGGTTTCTTTTGGTTCAAATGCTTCCCCTTCTTTCAAGCTCCATATCTCAACATTTTTATCGGCCAGTATATTAAATACCTCTTGGACACCGGCCAATATACCGGGTTTGCGAGCGAATATTTCGGCTACGACCTCGGTATGCGCTAAATTCATATGTTCCAATATTTCCATGGTACGTATGAAATATATATCGGTAGTAGCGCCAGCCAGTATCTCGTCGTGCTGCGCCGAATAAAGCGGCCTATCACTTGCTGCCTGGTAGCCCTTGACCTGGCTCAGCGTTTTTAATTCTTCCATATGTATAAATCTTCCGTCCTTTCGAAATAAAAATAAATTATTGTTAATATAATAACCTATTTTACAATATTGTTCAATGAAAAAATCATAGAAATGATGTTCAGATATGCGTTTAATAATTGAGTAGCCTTCGGCTCATCTGTTTCGGATATTTGTGTAGATAATTACATATATTGTCATCGAATAAAAGTGATGCGCTACCTCAAAGCATCGAGCATGCCCGACAGCCTGTCCCATATATGCACATCCTGCAACCGTTGGCTTATATTGTCAAAAACCACCGCCGAGCCGGCCTCCCTATTATTCATGGCTGCCAGTGATAAATCAGCTATTATAAAGCCGCCGATAAATATAAACAAACACAGTACGGTACCGATTATAAGGCATCTGCGTTGCTTTCTTCTTATACGCCTGCGTGTAACCCTATCCATTCTATCTCAACTTTCTATTGCTTTACTACATTGGCTATAGCTTTAGCCAGATATTTGGTTGATTCCAACGCTTCATCCAATGTATTGTAGTCGCTGCCCACTTCGATCAATACGGCATTGGTAGATATATGTTGGTTATATCGTCCAGTCTTGACCATTATGCCTTTACTTATACCCGGAGCTACTTTATCCAATTCATCCTTCAGTTTCAGCGCCAATTTATAGTTTTCCTTATATTGAGGCTTGTCTTTGAACCCTTGCCCCGTGCCTATCACCATCAATATTCGTGCGGCCGGTACGCCGTTTATGACAACTGTATCATCAGGATTTACATTGCTCGTACCATAAGCATTTCTATGCAGATCCAAAAACATTTTGAGCGTCGGATATTTTTCCATATCTTTTTGTATACTGGCCAGCGAATTAGTATATGAGTCATTATAGCTGGGATAATCATGCAATGTAACATCTTGATAAACATTTATGGCATAATCCTTTTTAAGATAATACGCCAACTGCTTCCCGACTCTCACCATGTTAAAGTCCGTATCGGTGGTACGGCTGTTATCGGGCTTATAGTTATATTTACTGCTCGGTTTATACGACTCGGTAGCATGAGTATGATATATAAGTATTTGAGGCCCGCTGCCGGTAAGCTGTATATCCTCCAGATCATCGGTTACATCGTTTATATCTATGTTAACCTCGTCATCGGAATTATGCAGTATTATATCGCCGTCCTCATCCTCTATTTTCTCCACACCCGGCGTTGTCCTCGCGGCGCTGCGGCTGGATACGCTTATATACTGCGGGGCCCCAGCCAGCATGGGTATCTGGAGATTAAGCAGGGAGTTTGGTTGCCCAATATTTACAGATGCAAGGCTGCTTATAAATGAGGCCAAGCTGACAGATGCTTGTGCTTCAGACGAAGGTTGCCCAAGCAGTATCGGCAATGCCTTGTCAAGGCTTATATTATAGAAATCAGCCTCGTCCTGTGCCGGCATATCCGATGAGGCTTTATCCGCCAATTGAGCATCGGCTGCAAACGCCGGAGCGGCCGGTTGTTCCATAGGTTCGGTGCGGCTTATAAGAAAGAGTCTCAGTACCAGCGCTATTATGAGCGCCATCAGTATAATCGCAACGCTATAATACAGCACGTGAGAAACTTTTATAACCTTAAATCTCATGTAGCATCTACCTCGCATAGCAAATAAGTAAAATACTACATATTAATATGCATAGTCCAACAATAATATGATCAGTTTACATAACGATTTACGTCCTCAAGGGTTACGCTTTCATGGAGCGAGATATTTATACCGTTGGCTATTATACGCGATACATCGTCGATAACAGCGTCTATGTCTTTAGGTGTAACCATGAGTTTGCCTACATATGGGGATATCACCTCGGTTATCAGGCTGTATTTTTCATCCCTGTCCATGGATTTGAGCATGCTATAAAACTGCGTGTCGCCTTTGCTCTGCTTCATAAGTGTTTCTATAAGCATATCGATGGTATCGTTAGCCATAGTACCGGCATCTACTACCGTAGGTACACCTATGGCTATAACCGGTATACCCAGTACGTCTTGGTTTAAAGCGGATCTATAATTGCCTATACCAGAGCCTGGATTTATACCGGTATCAGCTATTTGTATGGATGTGCTTATTCTATTCATACGCCTTGAAGCCAAAGCATCTATGGCTATTATAAAATCAGGCTTTATCTTTTCTATTATGCCTTCTATGATATCGCTGGTCTCCATGCCGGTAGTTCCGAGTACTCCCGGCGTTATGGCGCATACCGGCCTCAAGCCGCTATCCTTATATTCCGGTTTTAGTTCAAGCAGGTGCTTGGTCACCATCAATTTAGATATTACGCGCGGGCCAAGCGCATCTGGCGTCACATTCCAATTGCCCAGCCCCACTACCAGCGCGACAGCGTCTTTATCCACTTTCAGCAACGCTGTTAGCTCTTTGGCTAGTACGCGGCTGACTTCGTCTTCCACATCCATATCCCTATCTCTAAGTTTGTCAGCCTCAATGGTTATATAAGTACCCATCGGCTTGCCCATAGCCTGCTGCCCTTCTTGGGAGATTATCTTTACCCTTATGACTTTGACATTAAGGCTGCTTTCATCCTCAACCTCTACGCCAGGCACCTCACCGATATTGCCCTCTTTATATAGTTCCCTTGCTTCTACGGCCAAGTCCGTTCTTATATTATTATTCAATGGCGTACCTCCAATAAACAATCTTTTCTATTTATGCTCACCAATTAGCAGAATTTTTATACCGCTTGCTTTTTTATCTTTTTCATGATAAGATAAAAACATTGATTTTTTATATGCATCAGGAGGTGATATTTTGGCGAATATAAAATCGGCTAAAAAGAGGATAGAAATAGCTAAAGCTAATACTTTGAGAAATAAGGCTAATAAGTCCCGCATGAAAACGGCGATAAAGAAATTCGAGATAACATTGGGCAATGGCGATGCGGAAAATATACGCAGGGCTTATACCGAAGCGATAAGTATAATAGACAAGACCGCTTCGAAGGGCATTATTCATAAAAATAAAGCCGCTCGGCATAAAGCAGCTTTAGCTCTTAAATTAAATGCTGTAAGCAAATAATCCATAAAAAGCCCCATTTACTGGTGGCTTTTTTATTTTACCTTTTGATAGAAAAACGGTTTATAGTTTATAAATCCAAAACGATTGGGCAATATTATCTGCTCCGTACCACCCACAAATAATATACCGTAAGGTACCAGCGCTTCATAGAATTTCTTATATAACATGTTTTTAGCTTCTTCAGTAAAATATATTACTACATTTCTACATAATATGAGATCATAGTAATCGGTTGGAAATGCATCTTTAAGCAAATCTTGTCTTTTAAAATTGACACAAGCTTTTACATCGTCATGTATTCTATACATATTTGCTTGTTTATCAAAATAGCGCTTTATCATATCTTCCGGCAAATTTTTCAGGCTCTGCTCCGCATATACACCCTCCTGCGCCCTTTTTAGAGCCTCAGCGTCTATATCGCTTGCATCAATACGTATTTTTTGCAAAGGCAAATATCTATTCAGCGCCATGACTAACGAATAAGGCTCTTCGCCTGATGAACAAGCCGCGCTCCATACCCTCGGCGTATTTCCTTTTTGTAATATATCAGGCAATATATCGCGCTCTAAAATCTGCCATTGCATAGGATTCCTATAAAATTCCGAAACATTGATAGTTATATATGTCATAAATTCTTCTCTGGCGGCAGCATCATTTTTTATAAGTTTTATGTAATTTTCATAGTTTTCCATCCGCTTTCTGGCCAACAGAAAATCTATACGCCGTTTCATCTGACGCTCTTTATAAGCAGATAAATCTATGCCTGTAATATTATGTACTTCTTTCTTAAAATCCTCAAAATCCATAAAACTCCCCTTTACTTTAAATCGCGTATATAATAAGGCTTGACATATATGCTGAGCGGGCTTTTGAAGCGTAGGACCACAGCAATCTTTGATTGCGTAGTGGTCCAGCTTCACAGCCGTAGCGAGGTATATACGTCAAGCCCATAGCAAGCGCTGAATTTGCCACATTACGAATCGCAGATGATAATCAGATTTACATTTGACCTTTGGGAGTAAATGTGGCACAATCCGTATCCTGAGAATCACTGGCACCCGGAGGCTGTACTTCTATAATCTGTGCTTTGCATCTATTCCCATTATCCCAATATTGACAG
This sequence comes from Mahella sp., assembly GCF_020054945.1. Taxonomy (GTDB): domain Bacteria; phylum Bacillota; class Clostridia; order Mahellales; family Mahellaceae; genus Mahella. The sequence goes on along the minus strand of NZ_JAIHAU010000048.1, from coordinate 8,871 downwards.
CTATCGACCACACATTTTACGCGGTCTATAGGGTTACCCAATCTATCCACTTTGCCTGGCAAAATATCATCCTCCTATATCAATATTTTGATTTTACTATATAATTATGAGCTTGCTTATGAGAAATTATGCACATGAAAAGAGCCGTGGAGACTATTGCTCCACGGCTAAGATGTAAAGGGGGTCTCAATGTATTTTGTGAGGTCATTAATTATTATTTACACACCGCAGCAAATTATACATGCCCGTTAACAAAAAATGTGTGCACTACATAGCGCACACATCTACACTGCCAAAAGGAAGCAATCGGTTAGGCATCCTTGCTATTTCGGCAATCAGTAGTTAGCCACCTTTACAGGCTCTTCAAAGATTCCCCGCTTAACTTCAGTAGCAGTCATATGTTCAGCCTTGAATTTCTCTGTTAGATAATTGCAGGCATCCCAAGGATTAACTCTAGTACCACACGTAAATACATCTACGGCTGCATAAGCGAATTCCGGCCATGTATGAATAGCCAGATGCGATTCGGATATAACCACTACGCCGCTTACGCCTTGCGGGCTGAATTTATGAAAGGCCACTTCCCTGACCTCAGCGCCGGCCTCAATAGCAGCTTGTACCATGATTTTTTCCACTGTTTCCTGATCATCCAATATTTCCGGCGCACAGCCATACATTTCTGCCAGAATATGGCGACCTAATGCATACATCTAAGTTTCCTTGCCTCCCTCTCATTTAATATCCATTGCAATAGATTAAATTTTAGCAGAATATCCGAAAAAGTCAATAGTTTTTCGCAATAGATTTTATGAAGGCAAATTATCCGCCATATCCTCTTGCTTTCTCTCTTTAACTCCGTTTCTCGACATGATCTAAAACTTATCTTTCATATCGGGATATATATCGCCCAGCGTTACGCCGCCATCCTCCTGGTGAGATATCGGGGTATGATGATTTCTTTCCTCTCGATCGGCCCTTGGCCTGCTACATTTTCCCTCGCTGTTATCATCAGAATCATCTTGAGCTTCTTTTATGCTCAGCGATATACGATGTTCTTCCGGACGTACGTCCATTATTTTCACCTGCACCTCATCGCCTACTTTAAGCACGTCTTCTACTTTATTTATGCGCTTGTTGGCCACTTGAGATATATGTACCAGTCCTTCCAATCCGGGTTCTAATTCTACAAAGGCGCCGAAACTGGTTATGCTAACTACTTTGCCGCTGACTATATCGCCGACTTTATATTTGTCCATGGCATAATCCCAAGGCTGAGGCTGCAACTGCTTTAATCCCAAAGAAAGCTTTTTATTCTCTTTATCAGCTGATAATACTATCACATCTACAGTATCGCCCGGCTTTACCACCTCTGATGGATGCTTTATTCTTCCCCATGATAAATCACCTATGTGAATAAGGCCATCTACGCCCCCGACATCCACAAAAGCACCAAAATCAGTGACGTTTTTCACCTTACCCGTTATGCGCAGACCTTCACGTATATTAGCCCAAGCTTCTTCTTCTTTTTCCCATTTTTCCTGTTCTATGACAGCTTTATGAGATCCTACTGCACGGCGCCGCTTTGGAGTTATTTCTATTATCTTAACTTCCATTTCTTTACCCACCAGCACATTTAAATCCTTCACATAGCGATCGCTGACATGAGAAGCCGGCACAAATACATCTATACCATTGACGTCGAGCAGTATACCGCCTTTTATGACCTCTTTCACTACACCGGTAATATTGCTGCCAGTATTATAGGCATCTTCTATGGCAGACCACGCTTTTCTGAGCAATACCGGTTTACGCGATAATATAAGGTTATCTTCCTCATTCCGCGCCGTCTTTTTAACTTGCGCTTCTATATCGTCGTCTATATGGAAAACTTCAGAAGGACTCACGCCTTCATCCAATCCCATCTCTTCGCGAGGTATGACTCCGTCTTGTTTGCCGCCAAGGCTTACTATTATCTCGCTATCCGAAACGCCGGCCACCTTGCCGGAAACCATCTGGCCAACATGATATGTGACCAATGTTTCTTCCAACCCCTTAGCGAAATCCATTTCATCGCTACGTCCATTGTCATTATCATCACTATGCGAAACGCCAACATCGTCGACCGTTTCCTCTAGCGGTGCTTGTTCCTGATGCTCGTCAATATGTTCTTCTATATTCTGCTGAGCATCTTTGTTTAATTCTTCCATCTTCGTGATTACCTCCTCTATTATACCATCAGGCGTAGACGCGCCCGCTGTAATCCCGACCACATCGTCGGGCTTTATGGGTAAATTATCTATCTCATCCGCCGACTCTATAAGAAATGTCCTGTCGCAGAATTTGTGACATATCTCATACAGTTTGCGGGTATTAGAACTATTTCTACCGCCTATAACTATAACAGCAGTGGATAGTTTAGCTATCTGCAGTGCCTCTTCCTGTCTCTGAGACGTGGCATAACAGATAGTATTGAATATTTGCAGCTCATTTACTTTAGGAAGCAATATCTTCAATATATCTTCCCATTTACTGCCGTTCAATGTAGTCTGGGCCACTACGCAGACCTTATCCAACTGAGGTAATCGACTAGCCTCATCTACATCATTTACAATGATGGCCGTGTTATCGCACCATCCATTAGTACCCATCACTTCAGGATGATTGGCTTCTCCTACAATTATTATCTGATAGCCCTGCCTATAGTATTCTTCTACCTTCTTGTGTACCCTGGTCACATAAGGACAGGTGGCATCTATAAATCTTAAACCTTTTGCTTCAAGCCTCTCATATACATCTGGCCCTGCCCCATGTGATCTTATTATGACCAAGCCATCATCTATATCGTCTACATTATTCAGTACTTTAACGCCCTTGCTCGCTAAATCCTCAACTACCTGCGGATTATGGATTATTGGCCCTAATGTATATATTCTTTCGTTCCTATGATCTTCTATGCTTTTGTATACATAATCTACCGCTCGTCTTACACCGAAACAAAAACCTGCGGTTTCGGCCCTTATTATTTTCAATTGCCTTTCACCTCAAAGCTCAGCGCTTTATATTGCATATCTCTAATTGGTCAAAAAAGCGCTGTACCGTATCAGGCTCAATGGTACCGGCACCATATGTCAAAACATTAGCAGTAGCACACGCTGCCCCTAACTTAATCATATCCTTCACACTGTAACCCATCTCTATACCTGCCGCATACCCGGCCACCATGGAATCACCGGAGCCTACAGCATCCACTACTTCTACGCAAGGAGCTTTAACCTTATACACCTGCCCGTAAGCCCATACTAATGACCCCTTTTCGCCCATTGAAACCGCTACTATATCTATGCCGTTTTGGGCAATCTCCTCAGCGGCAGATATTATTTCATCATCGTCGGTTATGTTCTTCCCCAATAATGTCTCAAGTTCATGCACATTGGGCTTTGTCATCGTCGGCTTGCCTTTTATGCCTTCTGCCAACGCCCGTCCGCTGGTATCCAGTATAAAAGGTTTCTCTAAACGCCGGCATGAGGCGGCTATGTCAGCATATATCGTATCAGCAACGCCTTGAGGCAAACTCCCTGACGCCGTAACGACGTTGGCCTGTTCAATTAGACCGTTTAGCTTATTCATAAACTCCTCACAGGCAATGGATGAAATAGTGGGGCCTTTCTCCCATATCTCCGTAGTAGTACCTCCCTGCGGATCCAATACAGCTATGCATATGCGTGACTCACCATCTACATATACAAATTCCGGACGAACCCCCATCTCTTTCACGCCATCCTCTATAAACGCGCCGTTATGGCCGCCTATGAAGCCTGTGGCGGTAACTTGACGCCCCAAAGCCTTAGCCGCCCTGGAAACATTCAAACCTTTGCCGCCGGGCAAGGCATGCATTTCGCTCGGTCTAAAATTGCCGCCTGCATGAAATCCTTCAACAGTATATGTTTTATCAATAGCAGCATTTAAGGTTATTGTAAGGATCATTTGAGCACCTCATTCGGCCATTTTGCGTTTAAATAAATTTATCACCTCTACAGGCGTCGGGTCAATACCGCGATAAATCGGCGTGTAAAGGGTTACAAAATCACCAAGGTATACGAGCGAAAACAGCCTTGCCAGCCTGCTTTTACCGGTAGCATAGACCTGGCGCACTTTACCCATGCGTTCGGACAATATCTGCACCGTTATATCCTTGCGCTTTTTAATTTTCTCAGAATCCAGCACATCGTCGCGCAACATTATGAGATAAAACATCTTTATTAATTCTTGAGGCATATCCCAACCTACGGCTTCATCATGATGCAAATTCGGGATCACGTTCCAAAAAGCCATCAATTTGCTGTTCTCGCCGAACTGGTTTTTCCAGCGCCACGCCACGGCATCCAAATTATCGAGCGACCCGTATATCAACGGTATATAACCACACAACTCCTGCGCTATCTGTTTTGCCAGATTATCTTCCACAGGAACTTCAGGATTATACTGTTTGTTTAACTCTGTAAACAATGCTATCGTCTCTTCTATATCAGCAGTCTTATCGGATATAAGACCCATTTTAGTAAGCATAACCAACATGGGTATAAATATGTATCCAAGATCACGGCGCGGATGCCCTATATCAGCCGGTACGATCAGAAGCGGTATGTTGTTTTGCATGGCTATCTCTTTAAGCTTTCCCCCTGCTGTTATTGCTATAATGGTGGCACCGGTTTGCATAGCCTGTGACAAGGCATTCAACGTCTCTTCTGTATTACCGGAATGAGATACCACAAATATCAATGAATGCTCGTCCACAAATGCCGGTATGTTATACCCTTGGTTTATAATAACCGGAAGCTTAAGTTCATCGAATAGAAGGGAACGTATCATACCCCCGCTTATGGATGAACCTCCGCCTGTCCCAAGTAATACCAACTCATCCACTTTATCCGGCAATTTGGGCACTGCAAAGTCCTTAACCAGCTCCATACCTTCGGCAAATTGTTTATCGTAATTCTCTGTGGTTATCAAGGAACCCATGCTATCCAGCTCTCTTATCTTTTTTACATCATTTAAATCAACCATCTACAACATCCTTCCCATATATTTTGCTAAACAATCGCTTTGCCATTGCATCCTATAACGCGTATTTTATCCCTTACAACAACCTCTACAGCATCCCTGGCAGCGCCTAAATATTTCCTCGGATCATCTTCATCCGGATTAGCCATAAATATGTCACGTATAGTCCTGGCCATCGGTATCTTTAAGTCAGTAGCAAGATTTATTTTATTTATACCACATACTACGGCATTGCGCAAGCCTTCATCCGGCACACCAGATGCCCCATGAAGCACTAACGGCACATTTACCATGCTGCGTATCTTTTTCAGACGTTCAAAATCCAGCTTGGGCTCACCTTTGTAAACGCCATGAGCGGTACCTATCGCTATAGCCAGATAATCCACATCGGTATCTTCTATGAATTTGACTGCCTCTTCGGGCACCGTAAAAGCAGCCTCCCTCTCATCGACAGAAATGTCATCCTCAGTGCCGCCGACTTTACCAAGCTCTGCCTCTACCGATACGCCGGCATAATGAGCCAATTCCACGACCTTCTTGGTCAGCGCGACATTCTCGTCATAGGGTAACTTTGAACCGTCTATCATAACCGACGTATAACCTACTCTTATACATTCGACCACCTGCTGATATGTGGTGGCGTGATCCAAATGCAATGCTATGGGTATATCGGCATCTTCAGCCGCTGCCTTAACATTGGCAGCCAGAAACTTCGCTCCCGCGTATTTGATGGTGCTGGCCGATGTCTGTATTATCAGCGGTGCCTTCTCTTCGATGGCCACGTTCACCACTGCCTGTACAGTCTCCATATTATGTACGTTAAAAGCACCTATAGCGTAATGGCCAGACAATGCCCTATCCAGTATTTTTTTGCCTGTTACTAATGACATAGTATATCTTTATCCCTTCTATAAAAATTATGTTATGCTTTTAAGCGAAGTAATGCTTCATACATTATATCACTGATCTCTTCTAATTTGTTAACGTCATCATTATTTTTAGCATATTGCGACAAATCCAAAGGTTCGCCCACATATATGTTTGTGCGGCCAAAAAGTTTGTATGGCTCTATGAAAACAGGTATCACAGGAACATTTGCTTTCAATGCTATAAGTGCTACCCCCGGCTGCAACATAGCAATATGACCGTCTTTGCTTCTGGTTCCTTCCGGAAATATCCCGAAAAGTTCCCCTTTTTTTATCAAATTAAGCGCTTTGCGTATAGCGGTTATATCAGCGGTATTACGTTTAACTGGAAAGGCTCCCCAAAGCTTTATGATGCTCTTTAATACAGGAATATGAAAAAGCTCTTCTTTGGCCATAAAGTTTATTGGTCTGTCCAACATAGCTCCTATGACCACCGGATCAAGATATGACGTGTGATTGGCATAAATTATACATCCACCTTTTTCAGGAATATTTTCCTTATTTACTGTACGCAACCCGTACAACAGCATTAGAGTCGGCTTTATTATAAATTTACATATCCTATAAAACCAATCAACCCTCATAAATCTCCAACATCATCCTCATCATTTGCATTTGCCTGTAAAACAGCGCTCTCCATTGAAAACCGTTGCTTGCCTGTACGCATCCAGTATACCCTTATAATCACTGCTACAGCTATAAGAATCAGGCTTAACACCTGCGAAACCCTGAAAGGCCCCCACATAAGGCTGTCCGTACGCAAACCTTCTACTATAAAGCGCCCTATTCCGTATAACGCAAGGTAACCTAAAAAAACATCCCCGCTATATTTTTTACGTTTTCTATACCACATAAGGAAAATAAAGACCGCTAGATCCCACATAGATTCATAAAAGAACGTGGCCATATGCCACTGACCATTTATGTATACAGCAGCAGGAAACCACTGCCACTTTGGAGAAGAAACCAAATAGCCATACGCTTCACCATTGAAAAAATTACCCCATCGACCTATGGCCTGCCCCAATATAAGGCTAGGCGCTACTATATCTGCTAATCCCCAGAAGTCAACCTTGCGCACTTTTGCAAATATTATACCCACCAATATACCCGCTAACACTGCCCCATATATAGCTATGCCACCGTGCCAAATAGCTATAATCTCGGATGGATGAGCGCTATAATAATCCCATTGAAATACCACATAATAGATTCTTGCCCCTACTATGGATATAGGAATAGCCCAAAGACAAAAATCTATGAACAGGTCGGGATCATATCCGAGGCGCTTGGCCTCACGTACTGCAAGGTAGATGCCCAGCAATACCGCTGCTGCTATAAGTATGCCATACCATCGGACTTCTTTACCGAATATATAAAACGCTACCGGATCTATCATCAAAAATTGGCGCAGGAAACCCCTTACCCATCGGGCTTTTAACCATGCGGTTGCAGTGGTTAGGACTGGAGAAGCATCCTAACGTGCGTTCTTTAACTCTGCTGCCAACGTAGTGCTCGCAGCACTTAGGCTGGTCAATCAGGGCTCTTTCAAGCCCCCGCCTCTAATAGGCGGTGGGTTATTGACCTTATCACTCCATTTTAACGAACTGTAGCCATATTTATTATAAGGCTACTAGTGGGATTTAGTCAAGCAAATATGCATTAGTGGCGAACCGGCTAATGCCGGTCCGCCACTAAAAATAGATCAGTTGGATTTTATAAAGTCTATTATTTCTTCTATCTGAGCAAAAGCAAGGCAAGTTACAGTATCTGCTGCTCCATAGTATATAGCTATTCTTCCCGTCGATGCATCGTATAGAGCAGCCGTAGGAAAGGTTACATTAGGCACATCGCCTACACACTCATAAAGCTTCTGCGGTGAAAGCAAATAATTCGAACCTCTATATAGCACCTTCCACGGTTCATCTATATCAAGCAGTGCCGCTCCAAAACTGTATACGAACCCGTTACACGATGTTAAAACGCCATGATAAAATAGCAACCACCCTTCGGTAGTTTCTATAGGAATCGGGCCTGCTCCTATTTTTGTGCTTTCCCACGGTTTATTTGGCGACATTACATGCCTATGATGACCCCAATGTATCATGTCGGGACTTTCACTATAGAATATATCGCCAAAAGGTGTATGCCCATTGTCGCTCGGTCTGCTAAGCATAGCATATTTACCATTTATCTTTCTTGGAAAAAGAACTCCATTCCTATTAAAAGGTAAAAAGGCATTTTCCATTTGATAAAAGTCATTAAAATCATAAGTATATGCGACACCTATCGTCGGATATCCATGATATCCGTTGCACCACGTAACATAATACCTGTCTTCTATTTTACAAACTCTAGGATCATAAGCATAGTTAAATTCTCCTATATTCTGGTCTTCACATATAAATTCTATACGTTCGGGGTCTATATCCCAGTTAATTCCGTCCTTACTGCGCCCCTTATGTACTTCCATTTGTCGGCTTTTGGTGTCGCAGCGAAATACCCCTGCAAACCCATCATCAAATGGTACAACAGCGCTATTAAAGATGCTATTTGAAGATGGAATTAAGTCTCTCGGTATAACAGGATTGCCTTCATAACGCCATATAACATCATTGCATCCGGCTGGTCTGTCCTGCCATGGCATATTAGGAAGCTCAGAGCCTATTATTAATTGCTTTCCCATAAACTATCGTCCTCCCAAAATATTTAATTATATTACAACGGAGTTGTGACTATATTATACCATACTTATTCCATAAAAGAATATGTCCAGCGCCTCGTCGCACGGCAAAAGCATGAATACATTTTCTTCTAAGGCCCCCATCGAGAGAGTTTTTTAAAATGCCATTGTAGTACTACTATTTTAGATAGATATACACGT